>NZ_JALIGE010000068.1:0-277098 GCF_024764835.1 Scandinavium hiltneri
CGCAGTGGCAATGGTTTTATAATCACGAACGACCAAATATGGCATTAAATGGCTTCACGCCGATGCAGCATATTCAACGCATGACCTGATTCTATTTATCACCTCCGTTAAAAATGGGGGGATTACCGTTTCACTTTACACAAAGCATTAATGAGATTGACGGGAAGGAAACTAACACTAGCGGATGTAATGAGTGCAAGAAACCTATCTCACTCATAATCACCGATTAGTGTTGGTAAGAGATTATTGTTATTTCGGGTTTTGCAGTCCACATCTCGATATCATACGGTTATCGTTCTATTGAGCAGCTATGGATGTAAGAAAACTGCCAAATCAAGTTATGCGCTAACAAGCAAATTGGTATAGAGAATTTGGAGTTACTTCAATTGAAGTAAAATCGCGGAAATCTTGTACAGCACAAATTCCAGGCACAAAAAAAGCCGCTCGTGAGCGACTTGATTTGCATATCGAATGGTGCCGAAGGCCGGACTCGAACCGGCACGTATTTCTACGGTTGATTTTGAATCAACTGCGTCTACCGATTTCGCCACTCCGGCACGGAAGGGATATGCTGATAGCGGGTGCGATTATACCTGTCACACCGTACCTTGCAAGCGGCGTGTCGGGCTATCTCCGCTAAGTGTTGAAATTTTCAGCAGGTTACGCTCCGCCCTACACTCAGACCATTCCCGCCCCCTTATGTTAAGCACCACCCACCCCCATGCTCTACACTTCCAGTTCAACGCCATAAGAGGGGAAGTGCGATGTCCATTATAAAAAGCTACGCCGCGAAGCAGGCGGGTGCCGATCTGGAAGTGTGGGAATACGATGCCGGTGAGCTGAAGCCGGAAGATGTGGAAGTCCAGGTAGATTACTGCGGGATTTGCCACTCCGACCTGTCGATGATCGACAACGAATGGGGCATGTCGAGCTATCCGCTGGTTGCGGGCCACGAAATTATTGGCCGCGTCGCTGCATTGGGCGAAGCCGCGCAGAACAAAGGTCTGAAAGTGGGCCAGCGCGTGGGCGTGGGCTGGACGGCACGCAGTTGTGGTCATTGCGACGCCTGCATCAGCGGCAATCAGATCAACTGTCTGGAAGGCTCTCTGCCGACCATCATGAACCGCGGTGGCTTCGCCGATAAGCTTCGCGCCGACTGGCAATGGGTTATTCCGCTGCCGGAAAGCATTGATATTGAAACCGCAGGCCCAATGCTGTGTGGCGGCATTACGGTCTTTAAACCGCTGCTGCTCAATAACGTCACCGCCACCAGCCGCGTGGGCGTAATTGGTATCGGCGGCCTGGGGCATATCGCCATTAAACTGCTGCACGCCATGGGCGCGGAAGTGACAGCGTTTAGCTCTAATCCGGCGAAGGAAAAAGAAGTGCTGGCGATGGGCGCTGACCGCGTGGTCAACAGCCGCGACCCGGAAGCGCTGAAAACGTTAGCCGGGCAGTTTGACCTGATCATCAACACCGTGAGCGTGGACCTGGACTGGCAGCCGTACTTCGAAGCGCTGGCCTACGGCGGCAACTTCCATACCGTCGGCGCGGTGATGAAACCGTTGCAGGTCCCGGCCTTTACGCTGATTGGCGGCGACCGCAGCATTTCGGGTTCTGCTACCGGTAACCCGGCGGAACTGCGTAAGCTGATGAAGTTTGCCGGTCGCACCAAAGTGGCGCCAACCACCGAGATGTTCCCGATGTCGCAAATCAACGAAGCGTTGAAGCATGTGCGTGAGGGCAAAGCCCGTTATCGCGTGGTGTTGAAAGCGGATTTTTAAGCATCGCGAGTTGAATATGAGTGCCCGGCGGCTACGCCTTGCCGGGCATACAGGATTATCCCGTCACGACTGCCGCAAACACTTCCTCAATCGCCACCGCCCCCGGGTCGGTGACGCCTTCCAGGTTCTCTTTATTCACATACGATGAGCGCCCTGCTCCCGCCTTTTGCATTCTGGCCGTGCTTTCTGCGCCGGTTTTGGCCGCACTGACGGCGGCTTGCAGGTTCTGATCGCGCAAGCTTTCGAGCGCCGGTTGCAGCGCATCGATCAGCGTCCGGTCACCGAGATCGGCCCCGCCATACTGTTTCATCTGCTGCAGACCGGTTAACAGCGCATCCGGAAGTTTTTTGCCGTCATGCACGGCCTGCCCGGCGGCGGTGAAGAAGATAGACATCAATACGCCGCTGGAGCCGCCCATTACCGTCGCCAGCCGCTCGCCAATAACCTGTAACAGCTGCGCGCTGTCGTTCAGCGGCAGTTTGCCCGCGTTGAGCTGCCCGGCGATATCCCGCGCACCTTCGGCAAACGTCGAGCCGGTATCGCCGTCACCCACTTTTGCATCCAGCGCGTTGAGGCGGCTTTCCAGGTCGATGAGCCTCTGCGTGGCGGCCAGCAGAATCGCTTTCACCTGCGGATTGTCAGATGGCGTGGCCTCTACGCTGTCATGAATTTTATCGTGCGCGATGGTTTTGAGTGGCGCGAAAGCCACCGGCTTTTGCCAGCCAAGGGTCTCTACGTCAGCCTGTAGCGCCTGTTCAAACTCAGGCGTCAGCTTCAGCAGCGAGAGCGAAAAACCTTTCATGTCGAGCGAACTGACCAGCGTCGCGGGGCCAATCAGCCAGCTTATCTGGTTCTTCAGCGCCGAATGAGCCAGTTCTTTTGTCAGCAGCGCCATCTCCAGCGCCGATACCCCGCCCAGGTTGTTAATCAACACCGCCACTTTGCCGTCACCGACTTTCGCCTGCAGCGGTTTCACCAGCGTATCGATGAGCTTTTTGCTGTTATGGCTGTCGACCACGGACGCACCCGGCTCACCGTGAATACCCAGCCCAAGCTCGACGTGGCCAGGCTTGATGCGCCCCTCTTCGTCATCGCTGCCCGGCAAGTTACAGCTCTCCATCGCCACGCCGAGGCTGAACACGTTGTCGCAGGCCTGCTGCGCGATGTGGCGCACTTCGCTGAGGGTTTTCCCCTGCCCGGCGGCGTAGCCCGCGATTTTGTGCACCAGCGCCGTGCCTGCGATACCGCGCGGCTGTTTGTTGTCCGGCAGCGCAATGTCGTCGGCGACGATCACCATGTCGACTTTCAGGCCGTGGCGTTTGGCTTTTTCTGCCGCCAGGCCGAAGTTCAGGCGATCGCCGGTGTAATTTTTGACGATCAGCAGACAGCCGCGATCGCCGGTCACCGCCACGATGGCGTTGAGTACCGCATCCACGCTCGGCGAGGCGAACAGGTCGCCGCACACCGCGGCGGTGAGCATCCCTTTGCCGACAAACCCGGCATGGGCCGGTTCATGGCCGGAGCCGCCGCCCGAAATGACCGCCACGCGGCTTTTATCCCAGTCGCCACGGGCAATCACCCGAATGGCCGGATCGATATCCAGGCGCACCAGGTTGCCGTGCGGGGCCGATAACACAATGCCTTCAATGGCGTCGTTGACCAGCTGTTTGCGGTCATTAAAGAAGAATCTGGACATGCCTTTCCACTCCTGTGAAACGTTCGTTGTAAACGGATACGAAAAGCATAGTCGGCACTGCGGTTTACGCCGCAACGTCGAAAACTGACCGGGCATTTTTTCCCCGGCTTTGGCCTATACTCGACGCAGGATAAACGGAGGAAACATCATGAGCTCACCCCTGCTGATTGCCCGGACGACGGAACAACAACTGTATTTATTGCCCGGAATGGCCAACCGCCATGGCTTGATTACGGGTGCCACGGGGACGGGGAAAACCGTCACCCTGCAAAAAATGGCCGAGTCGTTTTCAGAGATTGGCGTGCCGGTATTTATGGCCGACGTGAAAGGTGATTTAACCGGTGTGGCTAAGGATGGCCAGGCTTCCGAGAAACTGCTGGAAAGGCTGAAAAAGATTGGCGTGACCGACTGGCAGCCGCACAGCAATCCGGTGGTGGTGTGGGATATCTTCGGTGAGAAAGGGCATCCCGTTCGCGCCACGGTGTCAGACCTTGGGCCATTGCTGCTCGCGCGTCTGCTCAATCTGAATGAAGTGCAGGCGGGCGTGCTGAATATCATCTTTCGCATCGCTGACGATCAGGGCCTGCTGTTACTCGATTTCAAAGACCTGCGCGCCATCACTCAGTACATCGGCGATAACGCCAAATCGTTCCAGAATCAGTACGGGAACATCAGCGGCGCCTCGGTGGGCGCTATCCAGCGTGGGCTGTTGACGCTCGAGCAACAGGGTGCGGAGCATTTCTTTGGCGAGCCGATGCTCGACATCAAAGACTGGATGCGAACCGACAGCAACGGTAAAGGCGTGATCAACATTCTCAGCGCCGAAAAACTCTACCAGATGCCGAAACTGTACGCTGCCAGCCTGCTGTGGATGCTGTCAGAGCTGTACGAACAGCTGCCGGAAGCGGGCGATGTAGAGAAACCCAAACTGGTGTTCTTCTTTGACGAAGCGCACCTGCTGTTCAGCGATGCACCGCAGGTGCTGTTGGATAAAATCGAGCAAGTGATCCGCCTGATTCGCTCCAAAGCGGTGGGGGTGTATTTTGTCTCGCAGAACCCGTCGGATATTCCCGATAACGTGCTTGGGCAACTCGGGAATCGCGTGCAGCACGCTCTGCGCGCCTTTACGCCCAAAGACCAGAAAGCGGTGAAAACGGCAGCGCAAACCATGCGTGCAAACCCGGCGTTCGATACTGAAAAAGCGATTCAGGAGCTCGGTACCGGTGAGGCGCTGGTGTCGTTCCTCGACGAAAAAGGCAGCCCGTCGGTTGTCGAACGGGCGATGGTGATTGCACCTTGTTCCCGGATGGGACCGGTGACCGATGATGAGCGCAACGGGCTTATCAACACCTCGCCGCTGTACGGGAAATATGAAGATGCGGTGGACAGAGAGTCGGCGTTTGAGAAGCTGCAGAAAGGCGTTCAGGCGACCGCTGAACAGCAAAATGCCCCTCCGGCGAAGGGAACATCGGCTGACGTCGATGACGGCATTCTCGGCGGCCTGAAGGATATTCTGTTCGGCACCACCGGGCCACGCGGCGGTAAGCGCGATGGGGTCGTGCAGACAATGGCGAAGAGTGCCACCCGACAGATAACCAATCAGATAGTGCGTGGAATGTTGGGGAGTTTGCTTGGAGGGAGAAAGCGGTAGTGAGTATTGCCCGGTGGCGCTACGCTTACCAGGCCTACAAACCGTAGGCACGTGCAAGCGTAGCGCCGCCGGGCGCTCGCGGGGTATTACGCTTTACGCGTCATCAACCACAGACTAATCAGGAAGAAGCTGGCACTTGGCAACAGCGCGCCGACAATCGGTGGTATGCCGTACACCAGCGTTAGCGGGCCGAAAATCTGGTCAAGGACGTAGAACACAAAGCCGAAGCTTATCCCTGTCACCACGCGCACGCCCATCGCCACGCTTCGCAGCGGGCCGAAAATGAACGACAGCGCCATCAGCATCATCACCGCCACCGACATCGGCTGGAAGATTTTACTCCACATATTCAGCTGGTAGCGCCCGGCATCCTGGCCACTCGATTCCAGGTACTTCACGTAATTGTGCAGGCCGCTTATCGACAGCGCATCCGGATCCAGCGCCACGACGCCGAGTTTGTCCGGCGTGAGGTTGGTTTTCCAGGTCCCGCTGACGGTCTGCGAACCCGTCACCTGCTTCGGATCGGTCAGATTGGATTCATCGACCTGCGACAGGCGCCAGGCCTTAGCGTCTTTATCGAATTTCGCCGACGCGGCGTAGCGCACCGACTGCAAACGACGCTGATCGTTGAAACTGTAAATGCTGATGGCACCCAGTTCGTCATCGCCTTTGATGCGTTCGATGTAGATGTAGTTGTTACCGTCTTTCGCCCACATGCCCTGCTGCGTGGACAGCAGCGAACCGCCGTACATCGCCTGCGCACGCAGGTTACGCGCCATTTGCTCGCCCTGCGGAGCTACCCATTCGCCGATCGCCATGGTCAGCAGCACCAGTGGAATAGCGGTTTTCATCACCGACATCGCCACCTGCATACGGGTGTAACCCGACGCCTGCATAACCACCAGTTCACTGCGCTGCGCCAGCATCCCCAGACCTAACAGTGCACCCAAAAGCGCTGCCATCGGGAAGAAGATCTGCACATCTTTCGGTATGCTGAGCAGGGTATACATGCCCGCGCCGAGCGCGTCATAGCTGCCCTGCCCGGCTTTTTTCAGCTGGTCAACAAACTTGATGATGCCCGAGAGTGACACCAGCATGAACAGCGTCATCATGATGGTGGTGAAAATAGTTCTACCGATATAGCGGTCGAGTACGCCAAATAACTGCATTATACCGCTCCTTTCCTGCTAAACCGTGCACGAACGCGACGCATCGGCACCGTATCCCAGACGTTCAGGAGCACAGCCAGGCCGAAGTACAGCAGGTTAATCGCCCACATCCAGACGGTCGGGTCAATTTTGCCCTTACCACCGTTGGATTTAAGTGAGGTTTGCACCAGGAAGAACACCAGATACAGCAGCATCGCGGGCAGCATCGACAGCACGCGCCCCTGACGCGGGTTCACCACGCTCAGCGGAACCACCATCAGCGCCATGATAAACACCGTCGCCACCAGCGTTAAACGCCAGTGCAACTCTGAACGGGCCTGCGGCGTATCCGCATGCCACAGCGCACTCATGCCCATCTGTTCGGTATCGTTGGGATCGAGCGCAACCGCCTGGTGGCCGATGATGGCCTGGTAATCCTGGAAATCAGTAATACGGAAATCGCGCAGCATCGCGGTACCTTCAAAGCGGGTGCCTTTGTTCAGGTTCACCACCTGAGAGCCGTCTTTCTGCTGCGAGAGGTGTCCGGAATCGGCCACCACCACCGACGGACGCGCGTTACCCTTGGTACGGATCTGCGCCAGGAATACGTTCTGGAAATTGCTTCCGTTAACGTCTTCAATAAACAGCACCGAATTGCCATCACTGGCCTGCTGGAATTGACCCTTAGCCAGTGCCGCCATGCCTGGGTTGGCTTTGGCTTCCGCCAGCACTTCGTCCTGATGACGCGAAGACCACGGTCCGGCCCACATCACGTTAACGGCGGCCACGATGGCAGTAAACAGCGCGAGGATCATCGCGGCTTTCACCAGCACGGCTTTACTCAGGCCGCACGCGTGCATCACCGTGATTTCACTTTCGGTGTAGAGTTTGCCCAGCGTCATCAACAGGCCAAGGAACAGACTGAGGGGCAGAATAAGTTGCGCCATTTCTGGCACCCCGAGACCCAACAGGGAAAGCACGAGGTTTGTCGGGATGTCACCATCTACCGCTGCGCCGAGGATCCTGACCAATTTCTGACAGAAAAAGATCAGAAGCAGGATGAAGAGGATCGCCAGCTGGCTTTTCAGCGTCTCCCGCACGAGATATCTTATGATTATCACTATAAATACGCCCGTTAAACCCGTCTTATTACAGGAAAATTGCTTGTTTCATGGCTTAAACGTCATTTATTCTCTTGAGTCGTCGAAAACATCGCTAAGATTATATGACTCAGCGGCTTTACGTTTCAGACCCGGTTCTGACGAGCCAACATCGCGATATCGTTAAGATTAACACGAAGTCACCGCAACAGCGGACATGAGTTACGAAAGCTTGCAATTCTATCCGTAGCCACCGCCGTTGTCTTTAAGATTCAGGAGCGTAGTGCATGGAGTTCAGTGTAAAAAGCGGTAGCCCGGAGAAACAGCGGAGCGCCTGCATCGTTGTTGGCGTCTTTGAACCACGCCGTCTCTCCCCGATAGCCGAGCAACTCGATAAAATCAGCGACGGCTATATCAGCGCCCTGCTGCGCCGTGGCGAGCTGGAAGGCAAACCAGGCCAGACTCTGCTGCTGCACCACGTGCCGAACGTGCTCTCCGAGCGCATTCTGCTGATTGGGTGCGGCAAAGAACGCGAGCTTGATGAGCGTCAGTATAAGCAAGTCATTCAGAAAACGATCAATACGCTGAATGACACCGGATCGATGGAAGCGGTTTGCTTCCTCACCGAGCTGCACGTTAAAGGCCGCAATAACTACTGGAAAGTTCGCCAGGCGGTTGAAACAGCTAAAGAAACCCTTTACAGCTTCGACCAGTTGAAAACCAACAAAAGCGAGCCACGTCGCCCGCTGCGTAAAATGGTGTTCAACGTGCCAACCCGTCGCGAATTAACCAGCGGCGAGCGCGCGATTCAGCACGGTCTGGCGATTGCCTCCGGTATCAAAGCCGCGAAAGATCTCGGCAATATGCCGCCGAACATCTGTAACGCCGCATACCTTGCTTCGCAGGCGCGTCAGCTGGCTGATTCCTACAGCAAGAACGTCATCACCCGCGTTATCGGCGAACAGCAAATGCGCGAGCTGGGGATGCACTCTTATCTGGCGGTCGGCAACGGCTCACAGAACGAGTCCCTGATGTCGGTCATTGAGTACAAAGGCAATCCGGCGGAAGATGCCCGTCCTATCGTACTGGTCGGTAAAGGCCTGACCTTCGACTCCGGCGGTATCTCCATCAAGCCGGCCGAAGGCATGGATGAGATGAAGTACGACATGTGCGGCGCGGCGGCGGTTTACGGCGTGATGCGCATGGTGGCAGAGCTTCAGCTGCCGCTGAACGTGGTCGGCGTACTTGCGGGCTGTGAAAACATGCCGGGCGGGCGGGCGTATCGCCCAGGCGACGTGCTGACGACAATGTCCGGGCAGACGGTTGAAGTGCTGAACACCGATGCCGAAGGCCGCCTGGTGCTGTGCGATGTGCTGACCTACGTTGAGCGTTTCGAACCAGAAGCGGTTATCGACGTGGCGACGCTGACCGGTGCCTGCGTGATTGCGCTCGGCCATCACATCACCGGCCTGATGTCGAACCACAACCCGCTGGCGCATGAGCTTATCGGCGCGTCCGAACAGGCTGGCGACCGCGCGTGGCGTTTGCCGCTGGGTGACGAATACCAGGAACAGCTGGAAACCAACTTCGCGGATATGGCCAACATCGGCGGTCGTCCTGGCGGCGCTATCACCGCAGGCTGCTTCCTGTCGCGCTTTGCCCGCAAGTACAACTGGGCGCACCTGGATATCGCCGGTACCGCATGGCGCTCCGGTAAAGCCAAAGGGGCGACTGGTCGTCCGGTTGCCCTGCTGTCTCAGTTCCTGCTGAACCGCGCAGGATTTAGCGGCGAAGAGTAACAACGTTGTTGCCCGGCGGCGTAATGCTTGCCGGGCCTACACGGTTTGGTTTAAATCCACCACAAGAAGCCCCATATTATGAAGAATGCGACGTTTTACCTGCTCGATAACGAAGACACCGCCGACGGCTTAAGCGCCGTGGAGCAGCTGGTGTGCGAACTGGCGGCAGACCGCTGGCGGGCGGGGAAGCGCATTCTGGTAGCCTGTGAAGACGAAAAGCAGGCCATTCGCCTTGATGAGGCGCTGTGGTCACGGCCACCGGAAAGCTTTGTGCCACACAATTTGTCCGGAGAAGGTCCGCGCGGCGGCGCACCGGTGGAAATCGCCTGGCCGCAAAAACGTAACAGCAGCCCGCGAGATATCCTGATTAGCCTGCGCGTGAGCTTTGCAGATTTTGCCACCGCTTTCACAGAAGTGATAGACTTCGTCCCTCACGAAGATTCTTTAAAACAACTGGCGCGCGATCGCTACAAAGCGTACCGCATGGCTGGTTTTAACCTGAATACGGCAACCTGGAAATAATGGAAAAGACATACAACCCACAAGATATCGAACAGCCGCTCTACGAGCACTGGGAAAAGCAGGGCTATTTCAAACCGAATGGTGATGAAAGCCAGGAAAGCTTCTGCATCATGATCCCGCCGCCGAACGTCACCGGCAGTTTGCATATGGGTCATGCCTTCCAGCAAACCATCATGGACACCATGATTCGTTACCAGCGTATGCAGGGCAAAAACACCCTGTGGCAAGCTGGTACCGATCACGCGGGTATCGCGACCCAGATGGTGGTTGAACGTAAGATTGCCGCTGAAGAAGGTAAAACCCGTCACGACTACGGTCGCGATGCCTTTATCGACAAAATCTGGCAGTGGAAAGCAGAATCCGGTGGCACCATTACCCGCCAGATGCGCCGTCTCGGCAACTCCGTAGACTGGGAGCGCGAGCGTTTCACTATGGACGAAGGTCTTTCCAATGCCGTGAAAGAAGTCTTCGTTCGCCTGTACAAAGAAGATTTGATTTATCGTGGTAAGCGTCTGGTCAACTGGGACCCGAAACTGCGTACCGCGATTTCTGACCTGGAAGTGGAAAACCGCGAGTCTAAAGGCTCGATGTGGCACATCCGCTATCCGCTGGCCGACGGCGCAAAAACGGCCGACGGTAAAGATTACCTGGTGGTTGCGACTACCCGTCCGGAAACCCTGCTGGGTGATACCGGCGTTGCCGTAAACCCGGAAGATCCGCGTTATAAAGACTTGATTGGCAAATTCCTGGTACTGCCGCTGGTTAACCGCCGCATTCCAATCGTGGGCGATGAACACGCCGACATGGAAAAAGGCACCGGCTGCGTGAAAATCACCCCGGCCCACGACTTTAACGACTACGAAGTCGGTAAACGTCACGCCCTGCCGATGATCAACATCCTGACCTTCGACGGCGATATCCGTGAAAGCGCGCAGGTATTCGACACCAAAGGCGAAGAGTCAGACGTATACGCCGCAGACATCCCGGCTGAATTCCAGAAGCTGGAGCGTTTTGCCGCGCGTAAAGCGGTGGTTGCAGCCATCGACGCTCTGGGCCTGCTCGAAGAAATCAAACCTCACGATCTGACCGTGCCGTACGGTGACCGTGGCGGCGTGGTTATCGAACCGATGCTGACCGACCAGTGGTACGTGCGTGCTGACGTACTCGCCAAACCGGCTGTGGAAGCGGTTGAGAACGGTGACATCCAGTTTGTACCGAAGCAGTACGAAAACATGTATTTCTCCTGGATGCGCGACATTCAGGACTGGTGTATCTCCCGTCAGCTGTGGTGGGGTCACCGTATCCCGGCATGGTACGACAACGACGGCAACGTCTACGTGGGCCGCACCGAAGACGAAGTGCGTAAGGATTACAACCTGAGCGCCGACGTTGCGTTGCGCCAGGACGAAGACGTGCTCGACACCTGGTTCTCCTCCGCGCTGTGGACCTTCTCCACCCTCGGATGGCCGGAGAACACTGATGCGCTGCGTCAGTTCCACCCAACCAGCGTGATGGTTTCCGGCTTCGACATCATCTTCTTCTGGATTGCCCGCATGGTAATGATGACCATGCACTTCATCAAAGATGAAGACGGCAAGCCGCAGATCCCGTTCAAGACCATCTACATGACCGGTCTGATCCGTGATGACGAAGGCCAGAAGATGTCCAAATCCAAGGGCAACGTCATTGACCCACTGGATATGGTCGACGGGATTTCGCTGGCAGACCTGCTGGAGAAACGTACCGGCAACATGATGCAGCCGCAGCTGGCAGAGAAAATCGCCAGGCGCACCGAGAAGCAATTCCCGGACGGCATTGAGCCGCACGGCACCGACGCCCTGCGTTTCACCCTGGCGGCGCTGGCCTCTACCGGTCGAGACATCAACTGGGACATGAAGCGCCTGGAAGGTTACCGTAACTTCTGTAACAAGCTGTGGAACGCCAGCCGCTTTGTGCTGATGAACACCGAAGACCAGGATTGCGGCTTCAACGGCGGTGAAATGACGCTGTCGTTGGCGGATCGCTGGATCCTCGCCGAATTCAACCAGACCATCAAAGCGTACCGTGACGCGCTGGACAACTTCCGCTTCGATATCGCCGCAGGCATCCTGTACGAGTTCACCTGGAACCAGTTCTGCGACTGGTATCTGGAGTTGACCAAACCAGTAATGACCGGCGGTTCTGAAGCAGAACTGCGCGGCACTCGCCATACGCTGGTGACGGTGCTGGAAGGTCTGCTGCGTATTGCGCACCCAATCATTCCATTCATCACCGAAACCATCTGGCAGCGAGTGAAGGTTATCGCCGGTATTTCCGCCGACACCATCATGCTGCAGCCGTTCCCGGCGTTCGATGCCGCGCAGGTGGATGAAGCCGCGGCTTCTGATACCGAATGGCTGAAGCAGGCAATCATCGCGGTGCGTAACGTTCGCGCTGAAATGAACATCTCCCCGGGTAAACCGCTGGATCTGCTGCTGCGCGGCTGCAGTAAAGATGCGGAGCGTCGTGTGAACGACAACCGCAGCTTCCTGCAAACGCTGGCGCGTCTGGAAAGCATCACCGTGCTGGCTGCCGATGACAAAGGTCCGGTTTCCGTGACCAAAATTATCGACGGCGCTGAGCTGCTGATCCCAATGGCTGGCCTCATCAACAAAGAAGATGAGCTGGCGCGTCTGGCGAAAGAAGTGGCGAAAATCGAAGGTGAGATTGGCCGCATCGAAGGCAAGCTGTCCAACGAAGGTTTCGTGGCGCGTGCCCCGGAAGCCGTTATCGCCAAAGAGCGCGAGAAGCTGGACGGTTACGCAGAAGCGAAAGCCAAGCTGATTGAGCAGCAGGCTGTTATCGCTGCGCTGTAATACCTCAACCCCTCACGCGGCTACGCGTGAGGGGCCTCCTCCCTGAAAACTCCTCGCTTGCGCTGCTTTTTCTGCAATGCTATTAACTGCGTTAACTGTTCTTTTTTTCATGAGTAATGCTATGAACGTGCTGACCGAAGCCGCAACGACGTTGCGTCGAATGACGACATTGGACAACCCCGCTATCGCCCGCGTCATTCGCCAGGTCTCCGCCGAATACGGCCTCACTGCCGATAAAGGCTATACCGTTGCTGACCCGAACCTGGACGAGCTGTATCAGCTCTACAGCCAGCCTGGGCACGCTTATTGGGTGATTGAGCAAGACGGTAAAGTGGTGGGCGGTGGCGGTGTCGCGCCACTGACGTGCAGCGAGCCCGATATTTGTGAACTGCAAAAAATGTATTTTCTGCCTGAAGCTCGCGGAAAAGGATTAGCCAAGAAACTGGCGCTGCTGGCAATGGATCACGCCCGTGAGCACGGGTTTACCCGCTGCTATCTGGAAACCACCGCCTTTCTTAAAGAAGCCATTGCGCTGTATGAGCATCTCGGCTTTGAGCATATCGATGGCCCGCTCGGTTGTACCGGCCACGTCGACTGCGAAGTGCGGATGTTGAAAACGCTTTAGTACGTTTTGGTGCGGGATTCTCCCCCGCACCCTGCCCTCTGTCACGCCGTGTGAGAGGGTATCCCGCTATGGAAACGAAACTCTGCATCTGGCGTCGAAATCAGCGCCGCTTCCACTACCCCGAAATGTCGCACGCGCGGGGTGATATCGTCGTCTGACACCTGCTGAGCCAGCGCCAGATAATCCTGATAATGCCGCGCCTCAGAGCGCAGCAGCGACAGATAAAACCTCTGCAAATCATCATCCAGATACGGCGCCAGCGCGGCAAAACGCTCGCAGGATCGCGCCTCGATGTACGCCCCGCAAATCAGCTTGTCGATAAGCGTCAGCGGTTCGTGAGTGCGCACTTCCTTGAGCATACCTTTGGCGTAGCGGCTGGCGGTTATCTTCACGTACGGAATGTCCCGCGCAGTCATGATTTCCCGCACCTGCCAGAAGTGATGCAGTTCTTCTTTGATGAGCAGCACCATGCTATCAATGAGCTGTCGGCCCCAGACATCATCGGTCTTCGGCATTACGCTTTTACCAATCTGCTTTTGCAAGGCGGCAAAATCAGGCTCCGGGCCACCACGAAACGCAAAGGCTTCGTACGGCTGCAGCCACGCCAGCAATACATCCGCCCCGTCTTTATCGGCGACGTATTTGCGTACCAATAGCATAGCGGTCTGCGCGGCTTTCAGCTCGCACACCAGATGGTCAGTCAGCAACAGAGGAAGGTGTTCAGGGGAACGGGCCTGGTGTATCCACGCCTGCGGCGTAGGGCACTGGAGAAAGGTTAAAACAGGAGCGAGTATTTGCGGGTAATGCATGTGCCTTGTTCGGTCTCTTATAGACATACTCTACATAAAATGCGACAGCAGGCGCTGCCGCATCCGTTATGACTTAGTGGCGAACGCCATCGTCGTCTTCGTCGATCTCGTCTTCGTCATCACCTTCTTCGCCTTCACCGTTCGGATCTTCGAAGTAGGTTCCCCAGCCGTCATATTCCACGCCAAACTTCTCAGCGAGGTTCATCAGCTGTTCAACCTGTGAATCGATGAGCTCTGGGTTCAGGGCACATTCGCTGAGTGCGTCGCAGCAGATAACCACTTCGCCGCCCTCTTCCACTTCCAGCTCTTCCGGCTCGGTCACTTCGTAACCCAGTTTGAAGACTTCAACCGCCACTTTCTCAAGCGTTTCAAAATCGTCCGCAGAGAAATGGTGCTCGATGGTGTACAGCGCGTCCGGATCGCTGCCATCATCAAGTAACTCTTCAATAATCAGACGCGTCTCTTCACGCTGCTCTTCCAGGTGCTCCGGGTTTGCCATAGCTCGTTCCTCATGATGTGCGGCAGATACTTCTATTTTCACATACCGCAGTCAATGCCTCCACCTTTCCGAGAAAGAATTGTGAAACGGGGTTGCAAATGAATATTCATACATATAAATTGAATTTTAATTCAATAAATGGCTTGAGCCATGAGAGGAAAATATGTCTGCGTTATACCAGAACCATTTTTTGAAATTACTGGATTTTACCCCTGCGCAACTCACTCACCTGCTGGCGCTGGCCGCACAGCTGAAAGCCGATAAAAAAAGCGGCAACGAAGTGCAAAAACTGACCGGCAAAAACATCGCGCTCATCTTCGAAAAAGACTCGACCCGTACCCGATGCTCTTTCGAAGTTGCCGCATACGATCAGGGAGCACGCGTCACTTACCTCGGCCCAAGCGGCAGCCAGATTGGCCACAAAGAATCGATTAAAGACACCGCCCGGGTGCTGGGTCGGATGTATGACGGCATTCAATATCGCGGCCACGGTCAGGAAGTCGTTGAAACCCTGGCGCAATATGCAGGCGTTCCGGTGTGGAATGGCCTGACCAACGAGTTCCACCCAACCCAGCTGTTGGCCGATTTGCTGACCATGCAGGAACACCTGCCGGGCAAAGCGTTCAATGAGATGACGCTGGTATATGCGGGCGATGCGCGCAATAACATGGGTAATTCGATGCTCGAAGCAGCGGCGTTGACAGGGCTGGATTTACGCCTGGTGGCCCCGCAAAGCTGCTGGCCGGATGCAAGCCTGGTCGCGGAATGCAAAGCGCTGGCGCAGAAGAATGGCGGTGATATCACCCTGACGGAAGATGTCGCTGCGGGCGTGAAAGACGCCGATTTCATCTATACCGATGTGTGGGTGTCGATGGGCGAAGCAAAGTCAAAATGGGCCGAACGTATCGGGCTGCTGCGTGACTACCAGGTGAATAAAAACATGCTGGCGCTGACCGGCAATCCACAGGTGAAGTTCCTGCACTGCCTGCCCGCCTTCCATGATGATGAGACCACGCTCGGAAAGCAGATGGCCGAAGAGTACGGTTTACACGGTGGGATGGAGGTCACAGACGAGGTATTCGAGTCGGATGCGAGCATTGTTTTCGATCAGGCCGAGAACCGAATGCACACCATTAAAGCGGTGATGGTAGCGACGCTGGCACAGGCTTGATCCCCTGGATATGCCCGGCGGCGCGTTGCTTGCCGGGCCGACAAACGTTCGTACACCCGGTCAGCGCAGCAGCGCCACCGGGCATCAAACCAACGATTATTCAAGCAACATCTTCACCACCGCCTTGCGCACTTTCGCAGGTGTGCCCACGGCGCACAGCGGTTTATGCACTTCGCCGGGGTAAAACACCACGAAATCGCCTTCGCTCAGCACCACGGTTTTTTCCTGCACACCTTCCGGCAGAAACGCGATGTCTTTATCGGCCAGCCAGTCGGTGTCCGGCTTGCCCGCGGGCTGCGTGCTAAACGTCATCCCTTCCTGGCCTTTGAGAATGATTTGAATATCGAGATATTTCGCATGATATTCCGCACGACGCTCCGCAAACGGCTCAGTGCTGTCTTCTGAGATCAGATAAAACAGACGGTTACCGTCGATATCGTGTTTCCCAGTCGGCGTCGCGTCGGTGACGTGCGCCTTAACGTGTTCGATAGCCTGACGCAGTTCCAGCGGCAGCCAACCATGCAGATGATAAATATTTCCGGCGATCATAAAAGCCTCCAAATATAAAACAACGTTTCATTTTAAATTTTTATACGCGCAATCACCGGGCCACACCACTCCTTTTTTAGGGATATTTGCACTGACGCAGGATCTTTTGAGGCAAACGTTTTCCTGTCTGTGAACGAATCGCTTGAATCCCACGCTTAGCTGCGTATAATGCCAGCCGATTTGCCGGGAGGAAGCATGGTCAACTGCGTTCGACATTCTGTCTTACCGCGTCTGAAAACAGACGCTGGCCTGCCGTTTTTCTCCCGTTGCATCACCCCATTCAAGAAGCCCCTTTTTAAGGGGCTTTTTTTTTGCCCAGGCGTCAGGAGATAACCATGGCTAATCCGCTATATCAAAAACATATCATTTCCATAAACGATCTCAGCCGCGAAGACCTCGAACTGGTGCTGACGACTGCCGCCAAACTGAAAGCGCATCCACAGCCGGAGTTGCTAAAGCATAAGGTTATCGCCAGCTGCTTCTTTGAAGCCTCTACCCGCACCCGTCTGTCGTTTGAAACCTCGATGCATCGCCTCGGTGCCAGCGTGGTCGGCTTCTCAGACAGCGCCAACACCTCACTGGGCAAAAAAGGCGAAACGCTGGCCGACACCATTTCCGTTATCAGTACCTACGTGGACGCGATTGTGATGCGCCACCCGCAGGAAGGCGCGGCGCGTCTGGCGACCGAGTTTTCCGGCATCGTGCCCATCCTCAACGCCGGTGACGGTGCCAACCAGCATCCGACGCAAACCCTGCTCGACCTGTTCACCATTCAGGAAACTCAGGGCCGTCTGGAAAACGTAAGCATCGCGATGGTCGGCGACCTGAAATATGGCCGCACCGTGCATTCTCTGACCCAGGCGCTGGCGAAGTTTAACGGTAACCGTTTCTACTTTATCGCCCCGGACGCGCTGGCGATGCCGCAGTACATTCTCGATATGCTCGACGAAAAAGGCATTGCCTGGAGCCTGCACGGCACCATTGAAGAGGTGATGGCGGAAGTGGATATTCTGTATATGACTCGCGTGCAGAAAGAGCGTCTGGACCCGTCCGAGTACGCCAACGTGAAAGCACAGTTTGTCCTGCGGGCGGCAGATCTCGAAGGTGCGCGCAGCAACATGAAGGTACTGCACCCGCTGCCTCGCATTGATGAAATCACTACCGATGTCGATAAAACGCCGCACGCCTGGTACTTCCAGCAGGCCGGGAACGGCATCTTCGCGCGCCAGGCGTTACTGGCGCTGGTTTTGAACAGCGACCTGGCACTGTAAGGGGAATGACGATGACACACGATAATAAACTTCAGGTAGAAGCCATCAAACGTGGCACGGTGATTGACCATATCCCGGCACAAATCGGCTTTAAGCTGCTGACGCTGTTCAAACTGACCGAAACCGACCAGCGCATCACCATCGGCCTGAACCTGCCATCCGGCGAAATGGGCCGTAAAGATTTGATTAAGATTGAGAACACTTTCCTGACCGACGAGCAGGTCAACCAGCTGTCGCTGTATGCGCCACAGGCCACGGTGAACCGCATCGACGAATATGAAGTCGTAGGCAAGTCACGCCCTAGCCTGCCGGAGCGTATCGAAAACGTGCTGGTGTGCCCGAACAGCAATTGCATCAGCCACGCGGAACCGGTTTCATCGAGCTTTAGCGTCAAAAAGCGCGCCGACGATATCGCCCTGAAGTGCAAATACTGTGAAAAAGAGTTCTCTCATACTGTGGTATTGGCCAACTAATTCGCGTTGCTTCAAGGCGGCAAGGCAGCGTATCCCGATGAGCTTTCATGAGTAATGTGATTCGGGTACGTAGACACAGCCAACAAAGATGCAGCTTGAAGTATGACGGGTATATAATGGCCCGGTTCCTTTGAAACCTAATCCCGCTGTCACAAATGGAGACATCATGACTAAAGTTATCGCGACGGAAAATGCACCAGCAGCCATCGGCCCATACGTTCAGGGCGTTGATTTAGGCAGTATGATTATCACTTCCGGTCAGATCCCGGTGTGCCCGAAAACCGGCACCGTAGCAGAAGACGTTTCCGCGCAGGCACGCCAGTCTCTGGAAAACGTGCAGGCTATCGTTGAAGCCGCAGGTCTGAAAGTAAGCGACATCGTGAAAACCACCGTTTTCGTGAAAGATCTCAACGATTTCGCCACCGTTAACGCCACTTATGAAGCATTCTTCACCGAGCATAACGCGACCTTCCCGGCACGTTCTTGTGTGGAAGTCGCGCGTCTGCCGAAAGATGTGAAAATTGAAATCGAAGCGATTGCTGTTCGTCGTTAATCGCCACACATGCCCGGCGGCATTACGCCACCGGGTTTTGTAGGCCCGTGTAAGCAAAGCGCCACCGGGCAACCGTTTTACTCTATCCGCGTCGCGCGCAGCAGCATTTCCAGCGGATACACCGCGGCAATCACCACTTCATCCTGCGTTTTCGCCGCTTCATCCAGCTGCGACTGAATAGACGCATACTCTTTGTCATCCAACGTGCCCTGTCGCGCCACCAAGTCGGTTAAACGCAGCCCTAACGCCGCCAGTTTATCGACCTGCAACGCCACCGGCTTCATACTCGCCAGCTGATGGTTACCGTCGGTCAGCACCAGCACGTCCGCGGTGTTGTTCTGCCAGCGGGTGAAGACGTGACGCAGCGCATCGGCGCTCTCATTATCTTCCGCGTCGCTTATCAGATTATCCGCCCACTCATTGAGATGACGCACGGTGTTGCTCTCAGCCGGGAGCGCGTCGGCCACGCGGTTCAGCGGCTCAAAGGCGTGATAATTCCCGGCCTGGAATTTCAGGTGCTGGCGAGTGTAATACTGTGCAGGCTCAATGGCCTGAGCGAGAATTTGCAGCGGCAGCGTGCTTCCGCCGTTCGCCAGCCGCGTAAACTGCACCAGCTGCTGCGTGTGCTGTTGCAGCCCGACGGACACCGTCGACCAGCTATCAATCGCCTGCAAGCGCTGATACATATTGTCGGTGTCGGTCACATCCTTCGCCGACCACAGGCGTTCTGCCACCACGAAACCACGTGGCCACAGGCGGATATCCAGCACCGGAGCGACGATATTTTCCGCCCACAGCGCGGCTTCGCCACCCAGCAGATTCTTCTGCTGCGCGTCATCCGGCACCACCGGTTGAATGCCTTTCGGCACATCATCCAGGCGCTCGCCGCTGATCGGATAGCGGACGTTGCCCACCAGGAAATAACCTTTCAGTTGGTCATCGTGAATGCTCAGCACCGGGCGGGTTGCACCCATCCAGGTATCGACCGTGAAGGTCACCTGATCCGGGCTCAGCCATTCGATATCATCCACCGCACGGCGGGATTTGCCTTTAAAATCAATAAATCCTCGCCACTCCTGGTCGCCTTTGACCAACGTAAAGGTGCCTTCCACGGCGCTGCCTTTCAGGCGCGGCATGGTGAAAGTCCAGCTCTGAGCGCTGTCGGCGTCGCTGATTTTGTCCACGCCGTTCAGACCCTGCGGCACGATTTCATTGCGATAGTGATAGGCGGCACTTTGCGGCTGATCGAGGTAGAACCCGGTCGACAGAATGCCCTTATAGCCATTTTTCGTCACTTCACCCAGCGCGTCCTGCCCTTGCCAGGACTGGATCAGAATACTTTTCGGCAGGTCCGGGTGATAAATTTCATCCCAGCCGACCATCTGGCGATGGTGTTTTTCGAGGATAGTTTCCAGCTTGCGGTTGAAGTACGCCTGCAGCGCGTGACTGTCCGCCAGCGTGTTCTCCTGCATAAATTTCTGAATCGCCGGATTGTTTTTCCACTGGGTATCGTCCACTTCATCGCCGCCGATGTGCAGATACGGATCCGGGAAGATAGCCGCCAGTTCGCCGACCATTGCGTCCGCAAAGGCGTAAGTCGCTTCTTTTGTTGGATCAAGCACCGGCTTCAGCACGCCCCAATGGCGCTCCATTTCATAGGGGCCCGGCGCGCTCATCAGCTCCGGGTACGCCACCGCAATGGCCGAGGCGTGCCCCGGCATATCGATTTCCGGTACCACACGAATGCCGCGATCTGCGGCGTAGCGCACGATGTCTTTCATCTGCGCCGGGGTATAGAACTTGCCGTCACTGGCGAGCTGTTGCAGTTTCGGGTAACGGGTCGATGCAAAACGCCAGCCCTGATCGTCGGTCAGATGCCAGTGGAAGACGTTGAGTTTGGCTGCCGCCATGCCATCGAGTTGACGTTTGATATCTTCAATCGGCAGGAAGTGACGCGCGGAATCCAACAGTACGCCACGCCATGGGAAGCGAGGCGCATCCTCAATGGTGACGTAAGGAATAGCGGTGTTGTCCGGGCCGTTTTGCAACAGCTGCAGCAGCGTTTCAATGCCGTGCATCGCGCCAAAGCGGGTGTTGGCGGTGAGCTTCACACCGCTTTCATCGACCACCAGCTTATAGCTTTCATCGCTATCCGGGCGCGGGATGGCCGGAACTTTACGCGCGATGACGATATCAATCGTCGGTGATTTTGCAGGCGCACTTTGCGGCACCATTTCCCAGCCGGTCTGACGGCCAATGCGCTCGCGCAGACGGTTTACCGCGTCCCCTAAATCATCACCGGAAAGATTGATGGTGAGCTGGTTATTCAGCACCAGCGCCCCCTGCGCCGAAGGGCGTTCGACCTGAGCCGGCCACGGCATCAGCGGTAAATCTCCGGCTGGCGTTGCCAGCGCAAAGCCGCTCAATAAGAGTCCGGTCGTCAACAAGCTGTAGCGCACAGTTTTAAGCATGAGGGTTCCTTTATGACGGGCCAAAAAAAGGCAATCCAATGAGGTAACACGGGGGATATTAAGGGTCAAGAGCGAGGCGCGACCTGCGTCACAACTTATTGGTAATTCAGTAAAATACCAGGTCCCTCACCCCGACCCTCTTTTCTCAAAGAGGGTCGGGGTGAGGAGAAGGATTATTGCCAGCCATAACGCCGGGTATAGACCCCTTTCACCAGCTGCGTCAGCGTCATATACCCCACCAGAATCGCCACCAGCCATGGGAAATAGGAAAGCGGCAGCGCCTGCAGCGACAGATACGACGCCAGCGGCGAGAACGGCAGCGCGATACCGACCACCATCACCACCAGGGTCATCACAATCAGCGGCCAGGCAGCACGGCTCTGGATGAACGGAATTCGGCGCGTACGGATCATGTGCACAATCAGGGTCTGCGACAACAGCCCAACCACGAACCAGCCGGACTGGAACAGCGTCTGGTGTTCAGGCGTATTGGCGTGGAACACAAACCACATCAGGCAAAACGTCAGAATGTCGAAAATGGAGCTGATTGGGCCGAAGAAAATCATGAAACGTCCCAAATCTGCCGGGTTCCAGCGCTGCGGCTTCTGAATTTGCTCGTCGTCGACGTTATCAAACGGGATTGCCACCTGGGATACATCGTACAGCAGGTTCTGAATCAGTAAGTGCAACGGCAGCATCGGCAGGAACGGCAGGAAGGCGCTCGCCACCAGCACGCTGAAGACGTTACCGAAATTAGAACTGGCGGTCATTTTGATGTATTTCAGCATGTTGGCGAAGGTCCGACGGCCTTCAATCACCCCTTCTTCCAGCACCATCAGGCTTTTTTCCAGCAGAATGATGTCTGCCGCTTCACGGGCGATATCCACCGCACCGTCGACGGAAATCCCGATATCCGCCGCACGCAGCGCGGGTGCATCGTTGATGCCGTCACCCATAAAGCCGACCACGTGACCTTCGCGTTTCAGCAGCGTGACGATGCGTTCTTTATGCATCGGCGTCAGGCGCGCGAACAGCGTGGTGCGTTTTGCCAACGCCGCCAGCGCGTCGTCGCTCATCGCATCCAGGCTGCTGCCGATCACTACCTCGCCCACATCCAGCCCGACTTCGTGACACACTTTCGCCGCCACTAATTCGCTGTCGCCGGTGAGGATTTTGACGCTGATGCCGCTCGCCTTCAGCGCTTTCAGCGCCGGTGCTGTGGTTTCTTTCGGCGGATCGAGGAACGCAATGTAGCCTTCGAGGGTAAGATCCGATTCATCAATACGCTGATAATCCCCTTCGCGCGCAGGCAGATATTTCGTCGCCACCGCCACCACGCGCAGGCCCTGACGGTTGAGAGTGTCGGTCACGCGTTTGATACGGCGCAGCATGGTGTCGTCCAGCGGCACAATGTCACCGTTGTAGCGCACCTGGGTACAAACGTTGAGGATTTCCTGCAACGCGCCTTTGCAAATCAGCTGATGCACGTCGTCCTGCTCGGCCACGACGACTGACATCCGGCGGCGTTCAAAGTCGAATGGGATCTCGTCAATTTTCTGCCAGCGTTCGGACAGCCCACGCGCCGAGTTTTCATCGACGCCTTCCAGCACCGCGGTATCCAGTAGGTTTTTCAGCCCGGTCTGATAATGGCTGTTCAACCAGGCGTTATGCAGCACGCGCTCGCTGGTTTTGCCGGAGATGTCGGTGTGATTCTCCAGCACGATTTTGTCCTGCGTCAGCGTCCCGGTTTTGTCGGTGCAAAGAATGTCCATCGCGCCAAAGTTCTGGATGGCGTCGAGGTGTTTAACGATAACTTTCTGTTTTGACAGCTTCACTGCCCCGCGCGCCAGCGTCGAGGTGACGATCATCGGCAGCATTTCCGGCGTCAGCCCGACCGCCACGGACAGCGCAAACAGCGCCGCTTCCCACCAGTCACCTTTGGTGTAGCCGTTGATCAGCAGCACCACCGGCGCCATCACCAGCATAAAACGAATCAACAACATGCTGACGCGGCTGATGCCTTTCTGGAAAGCGTTCGGCTCGTTTTCCTGCTCGCTCACGCGCCCGGCCAGTTGACCAAACCAGGTATTGCCGCCGGTCGCGAAGACAATCGCCTGCGCCGTGCCGCTCACCACGTTGGTGCCCATAAAGCAAACCGTGTCGCTTTCAAGCGGGTTATTTTGCTGCGGCATACGGGTGCGCGCCACTTTCTCTACCGGCAACGATTCTCCGGTGAGTGAGGCCTGAGCCACGAACAGATCGCGGGCCTGAAACACGCGAAGATCCGCCGGGATCATATCTCCGGCAGACAGTTTCACGATATCGCCCTGCACCAGCCGATCGATGGGGATCTCCAGCCAACGGCTTTCGCCCCGATCGTTAACCACGCGCAGCACCGTCGCGGTGTTGCTGACCATCGCTTTCAGCGCATCCGCCGCTTTGGTGGATCGCGCTTCCTGAATGAAGTTCAGCAGGGTGGAGATCCCCACCATCAGCGCGATCACTCCGGCCGCAAACACGTCTTCGGTGGAGTACGAAATGGCCCCGAGAATGGTCAGCAGCAGGTTGAACGGGTTGCGATAGCACAGCCACAGATGCACCCACCACGGCGACGGTTTCTGCGCCGGGATCACGTTGCTGCCGTGCTGTTCGCGGGCGCCTTCGACTTCCGACGCGTTCAGCCCTTCCGGGTGACTGTTAAAGGCGCGCCAGATTTCATTTTCATCCATCCTCGCCACGTTAAGACACTGTTTGCTTAACGAATCCGGGATTGGCGTTGAAGCCAAATTTTTTCCGTCAGGCAGCGGATCGCGGCTAACCAGACGATGTGGCAGGTGGCGGCTGAGCTGCGCGAACAGCTGCCGTGTGAAGTTTTTCAGCATAATACGTCCCTCTGCGCTCACCGTTCGGCGATCGCGGGTTTCTTACAGGCACAGCAAAGCCGCACCTGAAGGGTACTTTAAGAGTTAAAACAGGGACATCAAAGAAGTGACGTCACTGCCTCACGCGTTGTCCGGCAAGGCAGCGAAAGACTGGCTTACCGGAAAAAAATGTTGCTCCATCGATGATGGGGAGTGGGATCGGGATCCATACAGCCTCCGGTAAGTGAAATAAACGGCGCGAACTATACGCCTTTAACCCTACAATGCGTAGCGACAATGCCATTATCTTACCCCCCCGACACTAAACGGAACGTATACCAGACTTTACTCATTGAACTGTTTCTCGACGCGTTTACGCTTATAATCACTTCGCCTTTACTGACACGGGAAAAAAGGATGCAAAACCGGCTGACTATCAAAGACATTGCGCGCTTAAGCGGCGTCGGGAAATCGACCGTCTCCCGCGTCCTGAATAATGAAAGCGGCGTCAGCCAACGCACCCGTGAACGGGTGGAAGCGGTGATGAATCAGCACGACTTTTCCCCTTCCCGTTCAGCCCGGGCGATGCGCGGTCAGAGCGATAAAGTGGTGGCGATCATCTTGAGCCGTCTGGATTCGCTGTCGGAAAACCTCGCGGTGCAGACCATGCTCCCGGCCTTCTACGAGCAGGGTTACGACCCTATCATGATGGAAAGCCAGTTCTCCGCGGAGAAGGTGACGGAGCATCTCGGCATGTTGCGACGTCGCAATATCGATGGCGTGGTGCTGTTTGGGTTTACCGGTATTTCCGACGCGATACTTGCGCCGTGGCGCGAAACCCTGGTAATGCTGGCGCGCGATGCCAAAGGCATTGCCTCGGTGTGCTACGACGATGAAGGGGCCATCACGCTGCTGATGCAGTCGCTGTTCGATAAAGGCCACCGCCACATCAGCTATCTCGGCGTGCCGCACAGCGATGTGACCACCGGAAAGCGCCGTCACGATGCGTACCTCACCTTCTGCAAACAATACAAACTGCACCCGGTCGCCGCACTGCCCGGTCTGGCGATGAAACAGGGTTACGACGCTGTCGCCAGCGTGACCCACAGCGAAACCACCGCGCTGGTGTGCGCCACCGACACCCTGGCACTTGGCGCCAGCAAATATCTGCAAGAACAGCGCAACGACACCCTGCAACTCGCCAGCGTCGGCAACACGCCGCTGATGAAGTTCCTGCACCCGGAAATCGTGACCGTTGATCCCGGCTACGGCGAGGCTGGACGCCAGGCCGCGCATCAGTTGATCGAACAGATCAACGGCCGTGCACAGCCACAACAGCTGGTGATCCCCGCCGCCCTGACCTGACCTTTCCCCGCCCGAAAAAACGATTTATTGTGATCGCCGCCCCGCTTCGGGAACGTTCCCATTTTGCAAAATAAGCGAAACGGATAGGCTTGCGTCCAGTCATATAACACTCAACCCAACGTCCAACACGAAATCATTCGATGAGGCTCCATGATGAGCAAAGTCAGACAACAGGATATCGATCAGCTGATCGCATTGGTGGGCGGTCGGAACAACATCGCCACCGTCAGCCACTGCATTACCCGCCTGCGTTTCGTGCTGAACTCCCCGGCGGAGGCCAACCCAAAAGCCATCGAAGAATTGCCGATGGTTAAAGGCTGCTTTACCAACGCCGGGCAGTTTCAGGTGGTTATCGGCACCGAAGTGGGCGATTACTACAAAGTGTTGATCGCCAGCACCGGACAAGCGTCGGCCGACAAAGAGCAGGCCAAACTGGCGGCGCGCCAGAACATGAAATGGCACGAGCGGATGATCTCGCACTTCGCGGAGATTTTCTTCCCACTGCTGCCCGCGCTGATCAGCGGCGGCCTGATCCTCGGTTTTCGAAACGTTATCGGTGATGTACCGATGAGCAACGGCCAGACACTGGCGCAGATGTATCCGGGCCTGAAAACCCTGTATGACTTCCTGTGGCTGATTGGCGAAGCCATCTTCTTCTATCTGCCGGTCGGCATCTGCTGGTCTGCGGTCAAGAAAATGGGCGGCACGCCGATCCTCGGCATCGTACTGGGCGTCACGCTGGTTTCTCCGCAGTTGATGAACGCTTACGAACTCGGCAGCAAAATCCCGGACGTATGGAACTTCGGCCTGTTTGCGATTGAGAAAGTCGGCTATCAGGCGCAGGTGATCCCGGCATTACTGGCGGGTCTGGCGCTCGGTATGATTGAAACACGCCTCAAACGCATCGTCCCGGATTACCTGTATCTGGTTGTGGTGCCCGTGTGCTCGCTGATCCTCGCGGTGTTCCTGGCCCACGCGCTTATCGGCCCGTTTGGCCGCATGATTGGTGACGGCGTGGCCTTCGCGGTACGTCACCTGATGACCGGCAGCTTCGCACCCATTGGTGCCGCATTGTTCGGCTTCCTGTATGCGCCGCTGGTGATTACCGGCGTGCATCAGACTACGCTCGCCATCGACATGCAGATGATTCAGAGCATGGGCGGCACGCCGGTGTGGCCGCTGATTGCGCTGTCGAATATTGCGCAAGCCTCGGCGGTGGTCGGCATCATTATCTGTAGCAAGAAACACAACGAGCGTGAGATTTCCGTACCCGCCGCCATTTCCGCCTTCCTCGGCGTGACCGAACCGGCGATGTACGGCATCAACCTCAAATACCGCTTCCCGATGCTGTGTGCAATGGTCGGCTCTGGTCTCGCGGGCCTGCTGTGTGGCCTGAACGGCGTGATGGCAAACGGCATTGGTGTCGGTGGCCTGCCGGGCATCCTCTCCATTCAGCCCACCTTCTGGCAGGTGTATGCCGTCGCGATGGCGATTGCAGTGATTATCCCGATTGTCCTCACCACCGCGGTGTACCAGCGTAAGCACCGTCAGGGCACGCTGCAAATTGTATAAATCCTTTTGGGGCGCGTTTGCGCCCCGTTCTGTTTTAACCAGGAAAGTCTTATGAACAACCTCCCCCACTGGTGGCAAAACGGCGTTATCTACCAGATCTATCCAAAAAGTTTTCAGGACACCACCGGCAGCGGCACCGGCGATTTACGCGGCGTGACGTTGCGGCTGGAATACCTGAAAACCCTCGGCGTAGACGCCATCTGGCTGACGCCGTTTTATGTCTCGCCCCAGGTAGATAACGGCTACGACGTGGCGAACTACACCGCCATCGACCCGGCTTACGGCACGCTGGATGATTTTGACGAACTGGTGGCCGAAGCCAAATCACGCGGTATTCGCATCGTGCTGGATATGGTCCTCAACCACACTTCCACGCAGCATCCGTGGTTCCAGGCATCGCTCGACCCGGAGAGCCCGCACCGCGAGTTCTACATCTGGCGCGACGGTAAATCCGGTGAACTGCCGAACAACTGGCGTTCGAAGTTTGGCGGCAACGCGTGGCAGTGGCATCCCGAAAGCGAACAGTATTATCTGCACCTTTTCGCCCCGGAACAGGCGGACCTCAACTGGGAAAACCCGGTAGTGCGCGATGAGCTGAAAAAGGTCTGCGAATTTTGGGCCGATCGCGGCGTCGATGGCCTGCGTCTCGACGTGGTGAATCTGATTTCTAAAGACCAGACGTTCCCGAACGATCCTGTCGGCGACGGGCGCTGTTTCTACACCGACGGCCCGCGCGTACACGAATTCTTGCAGGAAATGAGCCGCGACGTGTTTATGCCGCGCGGCTTAATGACGGTCGGCGAAATGTCTTCCACCACGCTCGGTAACTGTCAGCAATACGCCTCCCTGGCGGGCCACGAACTGTCGATGACGTTCAACTTCCATCACCTTAAAGTCGACTACCCCGGCGGTGAAAAATGGACGCTCGCCAAACCCGATTATGTGGCGCTGAAAGCATTGTTCAGCCACTGGCAGCAAGGGATGCACAACCGGGCATGGAACGCGCTGTTCTGGTGTAACCACGATCAGCCGCGCATCGTGTCGCGCTTTGGTGATGAAGGGGAATACCGCATCCCGGCGGCGAAAATGCTGGCGATGGTGCTGCACGGTATGCAAGGTACGCCGTACATTTATCAGGGCGAAGAAATTGGCATGACTAACCCGCATTTCGCGACGATCGCCGATTATCGCGACGTGGAAAGCCACAATATGTACGCAGAGCTACACGCGCATGGCCGTGATGCCGATGAATTATTGGCGATTCTGGCCAGTAAATCGCGCGACAACAGCCGCACGCCGATGCAGTGGAGCGCGGAAACGCACGGTGGTTTTACCCCCGGTGAGCCGTGGATTGGCCTGGCCGACAACGTGGAGGAAATTAACGTTCAGGCGGCGTTAAAGGACCCGGATTCAGTGTTCTACACCTATCAACAGCTGATTGCCCTGCGTAAAGCCGAACCGCTGCTGACGTGGGGGAACTATCAGGACTTACTGCCGGAACATCCGTCGTTGTGGTGCTATCGCCGCGAATGGCAGGGCCAGCAATTGTTGGTGGTGGCGAACCTGAGTCGTGACAGCCAGCCGTGGCAGCCGGAAGCGGTCGAGGGCGAGTGGAACGTGGCGATGCGTAATTATCCGGACCTGGATGCTCAACCGGGCGCGATGACCCTGCGCCCGTTTGAAGCGGTATGGTGGATACAGACGTAATAAGTTGAATTGCCCGGCGGCGCGTTGCTGTGCTTGTCAGATCTACCGATCTCGTAGGCCCGCGCAAGCGTAGCGCCGCCGGGCATTTATTATGCGTTTGGTATTCCGGCTATGGTTTCGGCGCTCTCTTTTGTCTGCGACGCATGTTCCTCTTTTGCCTTCAATTTGTCCCAGGCGCGGAAGAACGGATAGTAAATCACCAGCGAAATCCCGAGGTTTACCGCCTGCAACACCGTGCCGGAAATATGCCCGCCCGTCGCCAGATAACCGCTGATGAAAATCGGCGTGGTGAACGGCAGCGCAATCCCCGCAGGCGGTGCCACCAGCCCGGTTGCCATCGAGGTGTAGGTGACTATCACCAGCAGCACCGGCGTCAGGATAAACGGCAGGAAGAAGTACGGGTTCATCACCAGCGGAATACCAAACACCATCGGTTCGCTGATGTTAAACAGCGCGGCCGGCGCGGCGATTTTACCCAACTGTTTCATCTGCGCGCTGCGGCTGCGGAACACCATGAAAATCACCAGCCCTAACAGCGCACCCGTCCCGCCCGGCGCAATCCACAGATCGTAGAACTGCTGAGTGATAATGTGCGGAATAGGCAAACCGCTCTGGAAGGCGGTCAGGTTTTCCGCCATGTTCGACAGCCACACCGGCTGAATGAACACCAGCACAATCGCATCGCCGTGCAGGCCGAGCGTCCACAGAATCCCAATCAGAATCACCGAGATAATCATCCCCGGCAGCGTGCCGCCAACGTGATGCATCGGAATGCCGATCAGCGTCGCAATCATGCTGTTGATGTCGCCAAACGGTGAAGCTTCCACCGCCAGACGCAGGGCCAGCACCACTGCCAGCACGCAGAAACCCGGCACCAGCGCGAGGAACGATTTCGCCACCGCAGGCGGAACGCCGTCCGGCATTCTAATCACCAGATTACGGTTGGTGACAAAACGGTAAATCTCAGTGGAAAGCAGCGAAATAACAATCGCCACAAACAGCCCCTGGCTGCCCACCAGACTCACCGGGATCACCCCTTTAACCACTTCTGCCGCCCCGTGAACCGGCGTGAACATCGTGCTTTGCGGGATGGTCATCACGAACGCCACCAGCGACATCGCCCCGGCGGTGAGCGGGTCGAGCGTGCGGTATTTTTCCGCCAGACGATACGCAATGCCGAAACTCGAAATCAGCGCCATGATGTCGTAAGTCGCTTTCACCGGATACAGCATTTTGTCACGCCAGACGTCGCCAAAAAGATGCGTCATCATATCGGCATAACCCGGCACCGGCAGGTAGGCAAAAATCAGGAAAAATGAGCCGATCAGCATAAACGGCATATTGAGAATGATACCGTCGCGGACCGACAAGACGTGCTTTTGCCCGGCGATTTTCAGCGCGACGGGCATGACATAGCGTTCAATAAGCGTAGTTTTTGACATGATAAAACCCCGTCTCTTCCGTTAACGTCCGTTAAAATAGCCGAACTCAGTTAAATTGCGGTAACCACTGACGATTCAGGGTTAACACTTCCTCAAGCAGCGCCTGTGCGTCGGTGACATTGCCCACCAGCGGGTTGGTCACCAGCGCCAGCAGCGCACTTTCCCGACAGCCGTGAACCGCCGCCTCAATCGTTAAGTGTTCGAACGCTTTGACCTGCTGAGTGAGTCCGTTCATCGCCGGAGGCAGCGGGCCAAATGCCAGCGGCCGCGCGCCCTGCGCATCGATAATGCTGTTGGTTTCCACCACCGCATCGTCGTCCAGGCCGTGGATCGCCCCGTTATTACGGGTGTTCACCACCATCTCTTTGCCCAAATTGTTGTGAATCGCGTTGATCAGCTCCACCGCCACTTCGGAGTAATAGGCACCGCCGCGGAAGCTCAGCTGCTCCGGCTTTTCGTCCAGATTCGGATCGGCATACAGCGCAAACAGCTCCTGCTCGACCTTCATCACCTGCTCCGCGCGAGTGCCTTTGCTTTTCGCCGCGTCGATTTCGTCCGCCAGCATCGCAGGCGTCAGCCAGAAATAGCGATGGTACGGGCACGGAATAGCCTTCAGCGCGCGCAGAAAATCCGCCGGCCACGGCAGCTCTTTGATGTTGTTCATCGACAGCGCATTGCCGTCGCACAGCATCTCAATCACTTTCGCGGTGACGTCCTGATGGTCCTGCATCACTTTGTGGATCCACACCATGTGGTTCAGCCCGGCGAAGCGCAGGTTCAGCGTGGCTTCATCGGCGTTAAGCATTTTGCCAATCATGTGCTGCATGTTGATGGGCACGTTGCACAGGCCGATGATTTTCGCCTTGCTGTAGCGGCTGACCGCTTCAGTAACAACTCCCGCCGGGTTGGTGAAGTTGAGAATAAAGGCGTCGGGGGCCAGCTCCTCCACTTTACGCGCCACCTCGAGAATAACCGGAATGGTGCGCAGCGCTTTGGCGAAGCCGCCCACGCCGGTGGTTTCCTGGCCCAGCAGATTGTATTTCAGTCCTAACCGTTCATCCTGAGCACGCGCCGCCAGTTGCCCGACACGCAGCTGCGTCAGCACAAAGCTGGCCCCGCGAATCGCATCATCCAGCGTGAAATGCACGCTGACTTTGACGTGTTCGAGTCCTTTGTGTTTGAGCATGCGCTGGGTCAGCGCGGCAATAACATCGACTTTTTCGCGCCCTGATTCCACGTCCACCAGTGCCAGTTCCGTTACGGGAAGCTGCTCGTAACGCACAATAATCCCTTCAATCAGTTCCGGGGTGTAGCTGCTGCCGCCGCCGATCACGGCGATTTTTAAGGATTGCATGATGACCTCGTTTTTGGCACACGAAAGCCCACGCGTGAACGCGAACGCCACGCGGAAGTGCCCGTCAGGATATAAAGGAAATTAGTGAGCGATCAGGGCCAGCGCTTTGTCGAGCACCGCCGCGCCGCGCATCATGCCGTAGTCGGCCATGTCGATAACCGCGACGGCTTTGCCCTGCGGCTCGGCGATGGCGGACAGGCGGGCAATTTCATACTTAACCTGTGGGCCGAGCAGCACCACATCGGCACCCGGCAGCTCGCGTTCGAATTCAGCGACGGGCACGGCGTAGATATCCAGCTCCAGCGCACGCAGCTGCGCTTCAGCTTTCATTTTATTCACCAGCATGCTGGTCGACATTCCAGCGGCACAGCATAAAACGATTCGTTGCATGACTTTCCCCTTCAGTGATTCATACGGTCAATCTGGATACGAATGACTATATTGTTAAGATTATGTAATAGTGAAGGCTATATGAAATTTATTTTCATGGATGTGATCAATGCATAATTTTCAGCCATTATTTGCGCCTGTGCAGCGGGAAGATCACGCGAAAACGTAGGCGTTATTGGGAATTAATGGTATAAAGTGAGTTATCAATAAGTGAAAAATATTTTCAAATCGTGACTTCGCGCAAAGGACAGAACCGGATGGATATCGTTGGTCAACTGAAGGATGGGATGAGCCGTTTCAGCACCCAGGAATCCCGGGTGGCGGCGTTTATTCTGGAAAACATGAGTTTTACCGCCAGCGCCTCCATTGACGAACTGGCGGCGAAAGCGGGCGTCAGTCCGGCGACCATCACCCGTTTTGCCCGTTCTGTGGGCTGCGACGATATTCGCGACCTGCGTAAACAACTGGCGCAGGCCAGCGAACGCCGCTCGACTTGGGTGTCAGGCAACAGCGCCGCCCTGCCATCCACCTGGCGCGACCGCTTTGATACCGTCAATCTGACCCTGACCCACCAACTGCAGCACACCAGCGAAAGCGCGGTGGAAAAGCTGAAAGCACGGCTGCAAACGGCTCGCGCGGTTCACTGTTTTGCCCTCGGCGAACAGGACATCCCGCTCGCAACCCTGCTGCAACACCAGCTGCTGCCGCTCGGCATCGCCATCAATCTGTGCCAGGACGGCAACCTGATGCGCATGATTGCCAGCACCCTCAGCGACGATCACGTACTGCTGGTGTTAGCCACCGGCCCGGCGGATAACCTGCTGCAAAGCGCCACACTGCAGGCCAGAATGCAGGGCGCGACCATCTTTGCTCTCACGCCGGATACTCACGCGCTGAGCAACATGGCCGCAGAAGTGCTGCCGCTGGCCCCTTCCGCCCAGGCTGCACGTTACGCGCTGCTGATGCTGGTCGACTTGCTGAACGACACCCTCATCGCGTGATCTTTTTCACAACATGGGTTGCACGGTGACCACCTGATTTCGCTGCTTTTTTACACAGCTCAAACTATCAGAAATTTCATTTGAAGCCGCGTTGCCCGTCTGCTGTGCTGTCCCGTTTTTACTTTGTTCTGAATCAAAAAAATCGCAAACATGTTTGATGCATATCACTATATATAGAACTTAGAATGCACCCCGACCCTACATATTGTATTAATCGCCTATTCTCACACCAATCCCCTAAGGACATGAGTGATGAGTTTTGTGGATAAAAAGGGCCGGAACCTGAGGAAGTTATTGGCGTATAAGCCCATTGACGTCTCAGGCGCGCATTCCCCCTCTGTGGATAACCTGTTCTTATAATTATGGAGTGATCATGACACCGCATGTGATGAAACGAGACGGCTGTAAAGCGCCTTTCAAGTCAGCACGCATCCAGGAAGCTATCCTGCGTGCGGCCAAAGCAGCGGGAGTCGATGACGCAGACTATTGCGCCACCGTCGCAGAAGTCGTTAGTGACCAGATGCAGGGCCGTGATCGCGTTGATATCAACGAAATTCAGACCGCGGTCGAAAATCAGCTGATGTCTGGCCCGTATAAACAGCTGGCACGCGCTTACATTGAATACCGTCACGACCGTGACGTGCAACGCGAAAAGCGTGGCCGCCTGAATCAGGAAATTCGCGGCCTGGTTGAGCAGACCAACTCCGCGCTGCTCAACGAAAATGCCAATAAAGACAGCAAAGTGATCCCGACCCAGCGCGACCTGCTGGCGGGCATTGTCGCCAAACACTACGCGCGCCAGCATTTGCTGCCTTATGACGTGGTGCAGGCGCACGAGCGCGGCGAAATTCATTACCACGACCTCGACTACTCGCCGTTCTTCCCGATGTTTAACTGCATGCTTATCGATCTGAATGGCATGCTCACCCAGGGCTTTAAGATGGGTAACGCGGAAATTGCGCCGCCGAAGTCCATCTCTACGGCCACCGCCGTCACCGCGCAGATAATTGCCCAGGTGGCGAGCCACATCTATGGCGGCACCACCATCAACCGCATCGATGAAGTGCTGGCCCCGTTCGTCACCTTAAGTTTTGAAAAGCATCGTAAAACGGCGGAAGAATGGCAAATTCCTGATGCCGATGGTTACGCCCACGCCCGTACCGAAAAAGAGTGCTACGACGCGTTCCAGTCTCTGGAATATGAAGTGAACACGCTGCACACCGCCAACGGCCAAACGCCGTTCGTGACCTTCGGCTTTGGCCTGGGCACCCGTTGGGAATCGCGGATGATCCAGCAGTCTATCCTGCGTAATCGTATTGCCGGTCTGGGCAAAAACCGCAAAACCGCGGTGTTCCCAAAACTGGTGTTTGCGATCCGCGATGGTCTGAACCACAAAGTCGGTGACGCCAACTATGACATTAAGCAGCTGGCGCTGGAGTGCGCGAGCAAGCGTATGTATCCGGACATTCTGAACTACGACCAGGTGGTGAAAGTCACCGGTTCGTTCAAAACGCCAATGGGCTGTCGCAGCTTCCTCGGCGTGTGGGAAAACGAAAACGGCGAGCAAATCCACGAAGGCCGCAACAACATCGGCGTTATCAGTCTCAACCTGCCGCGCATTGCGCTGGAAGCCAAAGGTGACGAAGCGGCGTTCTGGACCTTACTGGACGAACGTTTACAGCTCTCCCGTAAGGCGCTGATGACTCGTATCGCCCGTCTGGAAGGCGTGAAAGCGCGCGTGGCCCCAATCCTGTATATGGAAGGTGCCTGCGGTGTGCGTCTGAACGCTGACGACGACGTGTCGGAAATTTTCAAAGACGGTCGCGCGTCCATTTCTCTGGGCTATATCGGCATTCACGAAACCATTAACGCACTGTTTGGCGATTCGCACATGTACGACAGCGACGCGCTGCGCGAAAAAGGCGTGGCCATTGTGCAGCGTCTGCGTGACGCCGTGGACCAGTGGAAAGACGAGACCGGCTATGGATTCAGCCTGTACAGCACGCCAAGTGAAAACCTGTGCGACCGCTTCTGCCGTCTCGACACCGCCGAGTTTGGCCTGGTCGATGGCGTAACCGACAAAGGGTATTACACCAACAGCTTCCACCTCGACGTGGAGAAAAAGGTGAACCCGTACGATAAGATTGATTTCGAAGCGGCCTATCCGCCAATCGCTAACGGCGGTTTCATTTGCTATGGCGAATACCCGAACATTCAGCACAACCTGAAAGCGCTGGAAGACGTGTGGGATTACAGCTATCAGCACGTGCCGTATTACGGGACCAACACGCCTATCGACGAATGCTACGAGTGCGGCTTTACCGGTGAGTTCGAATGCACCAGCAAAGGCTTCACCTGCCCGAAATGCGGCAACCACGACGCCGCACGCGTATCAGTGACTCGCCGCGTGTGCGGTTATCTCGGCAGCCCGGACGCACGTCCGTTCAACGCCGGGAAGCAGGAAGAAGTGAAGCGCCGCGTGAAGCATTTGGGGAATGGGCAGCTAGGTTAAGCTCGCTCCTCAATGATGCCCGCTGGCGAGAAGCTTACCGGGCCTAAGCTTGTTAATGTTTCCGCAACGCAATTCACGTCAGAGCAAGGCGGCAAATGAGCAAGTCCCGGGGAGCTTACTCAAGTAAGTGACCCGGGCGCACGAATGCAGCCAACGCCGCTATGGCGTTAATTGATAAGCGGACGAGAAGCGAAAAATGAATTACCACCAATATTATCCTGTCGACATCGTCAACGGGCCGGGTACGCGCTGTACTCTGTTCGTCTCTGGCTGCGTCCATGAATGCCCTGACTGCTATAACAAAAGCACATGGCGGCTGAACTCCGGCCTGCCGTTTACCGATGAGATGGCGGACCGCATCATCGCCGATCTGAACGATACGCGCGTCAAACGTCAGGGGATTTCGCTCTCAGGCGGCGATCCGCTGCATCCGCAAAACGTGGCGGAAATCCTGCGGCTGGTAAAGCGCATTCACGCGGAATGCCCGGGGAAAGATGTCTGGGTGTGGACGGGCTACAAGCTTGATGAGCTGAACGCGGAACAGCTCGAGGTGGTCAATCTCATTAACGTGCTGGTCGATGGCAAATTTGTGCAGGACCTCAAAGATCCGGCGCTTATCTGGCGGGGCAGCAGCAATCAGGTGGTTCATCACCTGCGCTAGAAAAAGCGGAGTTCTGGCTCCGCTTTTTTGACTTAAAACCGGCTCACGCACTCCATCGCCACGGTTTTAAACTCACTGAAGTTTTTGCAGATACAGAGCCGGGCCATGGCGCGTTCGCGCAAGAAAGTGACGAAAATATCGTAAATCGCCATCGCCTCTTCGTATTCGCTTTTGCTGATGGCGAGCAGGAAAATCACCTGTGCGGTTTCATCGCCCCAGGCAATTCCCTTCGGGGCCAGCACCGTGTACACCACCGTTTTCTTGGCCATTAACCCCAGGGCGTGCGGCAAGGCAATGCCATCCCCGAGAATGGTGCTGACAATCGCCTCACGTTCAATGACCGAATCGACAAAGTCGTCATCGACAAACCCTTCATCGTTCAGCTGATTGCACAGTTCAGCCAGCAGCGTTTGCTGATCGACCGGCTCGTTGATGACGCGGAAATGGCGTGCATCAAAGAACTTCTCCAGCATCCACGGGCGGGTGCGGTCCACCAGCACCAGCTTGCCGATTTGCTCCAGCTGATAATCGGTTGGGAACGGCGACATCACCACCACCGGCTTGTCTTTCTCGGTGATGCGCACCGTCGAAACCACGAAGTCTTCGCTGATACCATCTCGCTGTTCGTAATCGCGCAGGGTGATCGTTTCGGTCATCACCAGCTGCGGGTACTTGCGCTGCAGTACCGCTTCAATCATCCGCACCATCGCGTTGCCTGCATCGCACACCAGCAGCACGCGCGGCTGGCGCTGATAGCCGATGTTGTAATGCCGCTCAAGCCCCACGCCGATATGCAGCACCAGGAAACCAATTTCATTTTCGCTGATGGTCCACGGCGTGTATTTACTCCAGCCGGACACCGCCGCCAGGGTCATATCCCAGGCCATCGGATAGTGCTGTTTAATGTTATCGAGCAGCGGATTGGGGATCATAATCTGGTAGCGCACGCGGGTGATCATGGTCTTGATGTGGGTCAGCAGGTCTGCGTGCAACTGCTCATCGCTGAGCATGTTGTAGTTATAGTGGCTGTTGATGTACTGCAGAATGTAGTTCACCAGCGCTTCATCATCGTCGGCGTTAATCTGGCTCGGGGCGATGTCCTGCACCTGGCGCGCCGCAATATGCACTCGCAGCCAGTTCTCTTCCGAAGGGGCCAGGGTTTTACCCGCCAGCTGTTGAATCGCGACGGCGATATCACGGGCCGCATTGCGCACCGCGTCATCGACATCATCGGCGCTGAATTCTGGCAGCGGATACCCCTCGCTAACGCGACGCACCGCCACCGCGCAATACAGCCGCACGAACAGCTCACCTTCGTCGGTGAGGCGAATGTGCCAGCGGCTAAACGCGTCCTGCAACACGGGTGTCAGTTGCTCAGGCACGCCCGCATTGAGGGCCTCCTGGGTCAGCAGCGGATGGGTACTGTCCTGCTGCGCCAGTTGCCACAGCCGGTCTGTCAGGCAGGCACGGATGGTCATTTCGCTGCCGAACAGCTTCACACCGTGCCGCGGCCGGGTTTCCAGCGTCAGCTGATAACGAGCCAGCCATTCACGCACTTCCGCCATATCGCCCTGCAACGTGGCGCGACTGACAAACCATTCATCGGCCAAATCTTCCAGCTTCAGAGAAAAGGCTGACGTCAGAAAACGAACCATCAAATAATGCACCCGCTCGCTACCGGTTCGCGGAATACGCAACAGGCGCGGGCGGGAATCCTGCAAAGACTGGAACAGCGTCGGGTCATCCACACGCAGCTGATAACCGTTACCCCGGCTAAGCACAAACTGCGCGCCGTGCTGAAGTAGCAGGGCATTGAGCGCGGTGATATCTGCCCGAACCGTACGCGTAGAAACGGACAACCGCTGGGCGAGCTCGTCCTGCGGCAGCGTTTCGTTTTGCAACATATCAAACAGTTGCGCTAAGCGTTGGTTCGGAAATCGCACTCGGGTGTCCTCTTTTCAAAACGGGCGATGAACGCCCGACATCCAGCTTAATTTTTGGGTGATATCACCATTTGCGATGGGCTGCCTACCGCAGTGTAGCCAGGCTCGAAGGTCAATTTTCCGGTGTGCGGGGCGACCTTAAAGCGAGTGATGTTGTCACTGCGCTGGTTCATGACGTACAGCCACTGGCCTTTCGGGTCCAGCGTGACGGTGCGCGGGTAATCACCACGCGTCCACACATCATCCTGATGAATGAGCTCACCGTCGGCGGATACCGTAAAGTGTGCGACGCTGTTATGCAAACGATTGGCGACATATAACTGTTTCCCATCGTGACTCAGCGTCAAACCGGCAGCAAAATTGGTGCCTTTATAGTCTTTTGGCAGCGATGAGACGGTTTTTCCTTCGGTCAGCGTGCCCTTCGCCGAATCGAGACGGTAGTGCGTCAGCGTCGAGGCTTCTTCGTTGATTAACCATAGTCCATCCCCCTTCGGCGTGAAGACAAAGTGACGCGGCCCGGCACCTTTGGAAGACGCGGCAATAAACGGCGGCGTGTTTGGCGTCAGCTTGCCGGTGGCATCATCCAGTTGATACTGGTAGATCCGGTCGAGACCCAGATCGGTTGAGAAAACGTATTTTCCCTGCGGATCGGCGGCGATCATGTGCGCGTGTGGTCCGTTATGATCGCTGGCGGCAAAGCTTCCTTCAACGGCGGCTTCTGGTTTGCTCGCGCCCGCCGGGCCTTCATCCTGATGCGTGTCCGTAGCCTCACCGAGGCTGCCGTCCTCTTTCACCGGCAATACCGCAATCGTACCGCTGACGTAGTTCGCTACCAGCAAGTGGCGACCGTTCGGTGTCAGGGACAAATACACCGGACCCGCGCCGCCGGAAGACACCTGATTCAGCGCCGTCAGACTGCCGTCGGCAGCCACTTTCCAGGCCTGCACCACGCCCTTCTCCGCTTCACTGGCGGCGTACAACGTTTTGCCGTCGTGAGAGACGGTCAGTTGCGCAGCGTTAGGCAGCGAGCTGACCAGGGTTTTGTCGTGCAGTTCTCCGGTGGAAGGATCAACCGCGAAACGGTACAGGCCTTCGCCGTTCGGGTTATAGGTGCCGACCCAGGCGAACTGTGTCTGTGCGTTGGCAGCGGTGGCGAGAAGTGAAAGTGAAGCGACAAGCAGATGGCGTGCGGACAGCATGGGAACTCCTTGACGGTCAGTTGATGAGTGGTCTGATGCCCTCTCCCCGCCTCTCTCCTATGGGAAGCGCGGGGTGAGGGCGGGAAATTACCCTACCAGCTTTTTCGTCATCTCCAGCAGCGAGCGCACATCCGCCGGGCGGGTGTTGCCGCTGTCTTTGTCGATGATCGAACTGTAAATGTGTGGGATCACCTTTTTCACGCCCGCATCGAGAGCGATCTTAAGGATTTCGCTGTAGTTTTCCAGGGAGATACCACCGGTCGGCTCCAGCCAGAAATCGTGGCGAGCGCAAGCTTCGGCGACTACCTGATATTCATCACGACACTTCAGGCCACCCATCGGGAAGTATTTGATGGAGCTACAGCCCATATCTTTCAGCAGCGCAATCGCGGTATCGACCGGCACAATGCCGTCCTGCTCTTTGCTGCTCAAGGGACCGGTGGAGATTTTGACCATCCCCGGCGTGCCGGTTGGAGACACCAGACCGTTAACCACGGTTTCATTCTGCCCAAGCAGCGCGCGGCTGGTGGCCACGCCGGTGAACACCTGGTTCACGTGCTGCGGCTGCACTTCACGGGAAATCTGGCTCACCATGTCGGACTGGTTCGGATCGCCGGCGCCAAGGCCGACGGACAGCGCGTTATCAATCAGTGCCGCGTATTCACGCATATCGGCGACTGCGGTCGCGACGTCCGGATAATTTTTAGAGAGCACGCCGACCAGCACATGGCCTTCTGCAGCCTCATACACGTCGCGGGCATTCGCTTTCGACCCAGCGAGGACATTCAGACAGACACGGTCACGGTAAAAATTCGGGGTCAGTTTCATGCGTTTTTTTCCTTGTTCAGCTCTTCTGCAATACGGCTTGCGACAATCTCCAACTGCTGCGCATTCACACTGCGCACATCAGCTTCAATAATGCCTTCGTTGGCCTTGTAGCCACGGAAGTAGATGGCGTATTCGCCTTTTTTCAGCTCGGCCACCAGTTCGCCTGTGGCAAGGCGGGTGACGGCTTCATCAAACTTGATTTCGGTACGGGCGATATCCCGACCCGCGGCATCCCACACTACGCGAGATGTCACACCGTTCAGGGCATTGAGCGCGGCGATAAATGGCGTCATTTTTTCCACCATCTGCACGCCGCTCTCTTTTTCCGCCGTCAGGTAATGTTCGATGGCGCAGGTCAGGCCGAGAATGCCTTCTTTACCCACTTTCATCGCGCGGCCAATGCCCGCCGTCTGGCGTTTGACCCACTCGACGTACTGCGTTTTGCCGATAACCAGACCGCTGGTCGGCCCTTCAATCGCTTTCGCGCCGCTGTAAATCACGAGGTCAGCGCCCGCACGGTAGTAACACTGCAAATCTTCTTCTGCGGCAGCATCCACAATCAGCGGCAGATTGTGTTTACGCGCCACCACGACCGCCTGCTCTACGCTGAGCATACTTTTCTGTACGCAGTGGTGAGACTTGATATAGAGGATTGCCGCGGTACGTGGCGTAATCGCCGCCGACAGCTGATCGGCGGAACACTCGTTGGCGTAGCCCGCTTCCACCATTTTACCGCCGCCAAGCGCGATCATGGTGCTGACCGGTGCGCCAAAGTTGACGTTGTGCCCGCGCGGCAGAACGATTTCGTTATTCTCAACCGGCGTGTTGTGCAGGTTTTCCAGCAGCCAGTCACTGTCTTTCACCAGCACGCCAGCGATAGACTGCGCGATGCCTGCGGAGGCGCAGGAAACAACCGTTGCGCCTTCTACGTCCAGCAGTTTCGCGATGTACTCGCCGGTTTTGTTCACCAGGTCTTTCATTTCGAAGTAGTGATTCATACCGGTCAGGACCGCCTCAACCACTTCCGGGCGCGGGGTCGACACACCAAGCGCCGTCATACGGCCAGAGGCGTTAATCACTTGTTTCAGCTGGTATTTCTCATAAATCGAAGACATGTTCTGCACTCCCTTGTTCGGTCAGATAGCCCTTGCCTGCACGGATTGCGGCCAGCGGCACCAGATCCTGGTCCGCCTGCAGGGCGTTGTTTTCAGCATCCACCAGCGTGACCGGCTGGCGTTTCAGGGTGAATAGGGTGAGGTCGGCGTCGAAACCTACAGCCAGGTGGCCTTTATTCTTCAGGCGAATCGCCTCGGCGGCGTTGGCGGTCACACAATCGATCACCTGCGGCAGCGACATCCCGATGGCGAGGAATTTCGCCATCACACGCGCCAGGGAATGCACCGGCCCGTTGATGCGGTTGCGACAGTAAATGTCTGAGCTGATGGTGTGCGGCAGAATGCCCATCGCAATAGCCTGTTTGGCGACGTCAAAACTGAAGCTGGCGGTGCCGTGGCCCACATCCAGCTTGATGCCACGTTTCAGGGCGCCGGAAACCGAGGCACGCAGCTCGCCCGACGGGGTCAGAATGCGGTTCGGTTTGCCATTGTAGCAGTGGGTAATGATGTCGCCAGAGGTCAGCAGCTCGGTGATTTCATCGAGGTTCGGCGGGTTATTGCCGATATGCACCATCAGCGGCAGGTTGCCGTTAGCTTTCTGAATGTCTTTCGCTTTTTCCAGCGGCGTGATGCCGTTTTCACCGACCACACTGCTGCTCATGCGCGCCTTCAGCCCGACGATGAAATTCGGATGGCGCTTGATGGCGGCCGTCGCGGCATCAGCATCAATGTTCGCCATGTTGGCTAATTCATTCTGCGCGATAAGACCCACGCGAGAGATGTTCAGCAGCGCATACACGTCGGTGGCACAACTGCGGGTCAGTTCGTGGAAGGTATCCACATCGTCTGCCCCGGTACTGCCTGCATCGATGACGGTGGTGACGCCGGTCGCCACGCCCACGCTGTCCGGCTCGTCGTTATAAATGGGCGATTTCGGGTAGCAGTGAACGTGTAAATCAATCCAGCCCGCGCTGACGTAGTGCTCGCCGTTGAGAGAGACGACTTTCGTCGCCTCACCGTTAATCTCGCCCAGCGCTGCAATCTTGCCGTCTTTAATGGCGATATCCGTTACCGTATCGTCAACCAGTCGTGCGCGCTTAAGCAGTAAATCAAACATCGCTTTCTCCTTGCAGACTTAGCCGATCGCGACCGGGAAGATAGCCCCGAGGATCATTGCACCGAGGATAGCCCCACCGGTGATCGGCTTCTGCCAGATGTAGAACAGTAACGCGCCGACCAGCGAGCCAATACCGATTGGAATGGAGGCGGTCATCGCGCTGAGGATAATCAAAGGACCGAGGAAGCGGCCAGAGGTGTTACCCGCGCCCATCATCACGTCGGCGCCGTAGGTAGAGTCGCTCTGATTGATGGTGAACTTACGCGCCAGAACAATGAGATATCCCACCGCCAGGCCCAGAATAAGCCCTGTCACCAGAGATGCGGCAAAGTTGGCGACCGGGAAAACGATGCCCGCCCCCAACAGTAATGCCGGAACACCAAGGCCAATACCAGTCTGAATGGCACCACCGATGTCGAGGATCCCCACCAGCGAGCCTTCAATGATACGGGCGAACAGGAAGCTTGCGCCGAACGCGGCAACCGCGCCATATACGCCAGTATCAATACCCGATTTCAGCATCGCCACGAAGGCCACTTCGTTGAAGGCACCAATGCCGTACAGGTAGTACATGTGTGTCCCGGCGAATACGCCGGAAGAAAGCAGGCCGACAAAAATCGGGAATGACCAGTCCGCGTACCAAAAACCTTTATTCTGTTCCATGCGTTATCCCCTTATTTCCCGCTCATGGCGTTGTGAATCAGATCCAGCCAGTTCGGCACCGTCATGTGGAAGGATTCAATCATCTTCATGTCGAAGCCACGGAAGAAGGCACTCAGCACAAACAGAGCCACGATCGCACCCATCATCACTTTAGTGACACGATGCCAGCCGCTCTCTTCAACGCCTTTACCAATCAGGATACCCAGCACCAGGCCCGGTACGGCGTTACCCATAATCAGCTGCGCAGCGCCGCCGAAGATAGTTGCCCAGAAGCCTGATTTCTTGCCGGCATCAATCGCCGCCAGCCAGAAGATGACAGGCATGATGATATTCACCAGCAGGTTAGCCGCAGGGACCAGCACTTTCACCGCAGTCACCTGCAGCGCTTCCGGTACTGCCGAGGCGGTAGAGTTCAGGAATGCCACTACGATCATGCCAATCACGCCGCAGGCAATCGCCATCTTTTTCGGGTCGTGCAGGGTTTCTGCCACGTTGCGGTTTTTGATCATCAGCGCCGCGGCACCCCAGTTCGGGATGATGCGGTGGTCAACGTCCTGAGTGAAGGCCCCCGCCGCCACTGAGGATGCCCAGGCGTTAAAGAAGAAGCCCAGACCAAAGGAGAAATGGGAAGCCGGGTCACCTTCACAGGAGTTCAGCTCGCCCAACGTACGAAAAGCACCCATCCCTTGCGTGGTGGGCGCATGAAACATGCGTGCAGCTCCGGCACCCACACCGACGCCGACCAGGCCGCCAATAATGAGTGATTTAAAGAGAATAATCAGGAACATGAGTCTGTCCTTTTCTAATGGTTATGTTGTCGTGACGAAATCTACTTTGTCGAGATTTAACGCTGTCACGTTGACGGTGACATCCAGCTCAACGCTGAACGTGCGTCGTTCCCGGCGCAGAAAGATAAACAGAAATGCCTCTTTCCGGACCGATTCCTGCGCATGAACAACCGCCACGTCCTGTGGTTCGATGCGCAGTAAAATATGCGATGACGCTTTCATCACCGCACCCTGTACCTGGTTGAGCGCATCGGCAAAGGCGCGTGATTTGGCCTCGCCTTTGCCCTTGACCCTCACCGTGGTGGTGAATTGTTCTTTCATACTTATGCGCCGTATTTCTTCTGCCAGGCCAGCACCAGACGCTCGCCCAATTCTTCTTTATCCATAAAGCCGAAGCCCAGTACGTTCGCGCCTTCGTTAATTGCGGTAACGCCTTCATCCACTGAGCGCATGCCGTATTTTGCTTTGTAACCGTGCTTGGTCTGCGCGGTAATCGCACCTGCGCCGCCGCTGCCGCAGAAGGAGATGCCGAAGGTGGCATTTTCTGCTTTCATCACGTCGCCCAGTTTCATATCAGCAGCCACGCCCGGCACGACTACCGCACGACCACCGGCCTTTTCCACACCTGCTGCAACTTTCTGACCTTTGCCCAGACGATCGCCAATCACTACGGTAATTTGTTCCATGTTTTTCTCCTTAAAGGTTTTCTTTCGCTACTTCGAAGTGCACCGACAACAGCCAGGCTTCTTCATCCGGAAGGTTGCCGAACTGCGCTACCACTTCGCGGGCAAGCGACATTGAATCGGGTGAAATTTCTTCAAACAGGCTGGCTTCTACTTCTGGCAGCGGCTCGCCGGTAATGGATCGGTGTGCCATTGCGCGGACATGAGATGTCAGCATTTGCTCCTGGACGGCGTTCGGGATAATGCCATGACCTTTCAGCAGGCTGTAAACCTGGCTCAGCATGCGTGTCGCAAGCTCTTCTGTCTGACTCCCAACGTCGGTAATAACTGCTCCGTTGTTCACTCTTCTGACCCCGTTTGTTGCGTCTGACTTAAAACTAACGTGGGCGGTGTTGGGTTTGTAGCGAGTTGTTTTCCACTTCGAAGTGGAAAGGGGAGAGGCGGGAGTGATCTGTCCCACATAATTTCACTGAATACGGATTAAATGCTAGATAAGCGTGATGAATATCACGGGAAACGGCTGAAAAGAGAGCAGGAGAAAGTGGAAAAACGTTGCGAGCTTTCGCGTAAAACTGTGATGTCGATAAGCTTTTATGATGACTTAGGGGAGAATGACGGGGATAGCTGCCAGGGAAAAGGGTTTTCCCTGGCAGGGTAACAGTGAAATTAACGGTATTTTTTGTGGTACGTATTGCGCGTTCCGGCGAGATCAAGCGCCACGCCCTGCGCTTCCTTGATTTTGCCTTCGTTGGCAAATTTGGTGGCGCTGTCAATCTGGCCGATCAGAATATCCAGGCCGTGGCGGTAATCTTTCATTTCCGCGCTGTCTGCCGCTTTGTCTTCCAGTTTCGGTGGCGTTTGCTTCTGGGCATCGAGCGCCGCAGTACGCATTTTGCCGAGGGCATCTTTCATCGCCGCGGCATCATCGGTTTTCTGCACCACTTTCAGGTTTTCAGACAGGGTGTCCATGTCATCGCCCAGATCGGCAAACGCCGGGGCAGCACTCATCAGCGCCGTGACGGCCAATAAAGCCAGTACTTTCTTACGCATTGCTCACTTCCTTTTTTATTATTTAACAGGCGCAGCGCGGCAGGTCGCGCCACCATGAGAACACTTTATTGGCCCGCGATCTTCATTTCCGGCAGCAGTACAGAACCGCACTGAATGTTGCTCCGCGTTTCGATATCGTCGGCCACGGTCACGATATTACGCCACATATCTTTCAGGTTTCCGGCGATGGTGATTTCACTCACCGGATACTGGATTTCACCGTTTTCAACCCAGAAGCCTGATGCGCCGCGGGAGTAATCACCCGTTACGCCACTCACACCCTGCCCCATCAATTCGGTGACGACAAGGCCCGTGCCCATCTCTTTAAGCAACTTTTCAAAACTCAAACCCTGGCCCTGAATGCGCCAGTTATGAATGCCGCCAGCATGACCGGTGCTTTTCAGCCCCAGTTTGCGGGCAGAGTAGTTGGTCAGCAGCCATTGCGTCAGGATCCCGTCCTTAATGATGTCGCGACGGGAGGTCACGACGCCTTCGCTGTCGAACGGCGTTGATGCCAGGCCTTTCAGCAGATGTGGATGCTCTTCGATAGTCAGCCATTCCGGCAGAATTTGCTGCCCGAGTGAGTCCAGCAGGAACGTCGACTTGCGGTATACCGCGCCGCCGGCAATGGCGCCGACCAGATGGCCAAACAGCCCGGTTGCCACTTCATTGGCAAAAATCACCGGCGCTTTCATGGTGGACAGTTTACGCGGAGACAGACGAGACAACGTGCGTCGCGCGCAGTCTTCGCCGACAGCTTCCGGATCGAGCAGGTCGCCCATCGCACGGCCAATGGTGTACGCGTAGTCGCGTTCCATGTCGCCATTTTCTTCGGCGATAACGCAGCTCGAGAGTGAATGGCGGGTGGAGCAATAGCTCTGCAGCATGCCGTGGCTGTTGCCGAACACTTTCACACCGTAATGGCTGTTGAAGCTGCCGCCTTCGGTATTGGTGATGCGTTTGTCGGCCTTCAACGCCGCTTGTTCAGCGCGCGCAGCCAGCTCAATGGCTTCGTCTGGCGTCACTTCTGCCGGGTGGAACAGATCGAGATCCGGCGCGTCAAAGGCCAGTAACTCTTTTTCCGCCACGCCCGCGTACGGGTCAGGCGAGGTATAACGTGCGATATCCAGTGCGGCCTGCACAGTACGCGCGACGGCGTCCGGGCTTAAATCCGTGGTGGACGCGCTGCCTTTGCGATTCTGATGGTAAACCGTAATCCCCAGGGCGCCGTCGCTGTTAAACTCGACGTTTTCCACTTCGCCGTAGCGCGTGCTGACGCTGATCCCGGTCGATTTACTGACTCCGACCTCTGCACTATCAGACTTGCCTGCCGCCAGCTCGAGTGCGGTGGAGACGGCTTTTTCCAGTGCTTTACGCTGTTCTGCAACCTGTGTGATTACTTTCATCGCTAATGCCATAATGTAGAAAGGAGTTTATTGAAGTCTAACAGAGAACCGTTTTTCAGTGCGCTCCTTAACTGATAACATGTGTCTCTTTTTTTAGGAGCCTGAGATGATAAAGCAGCCCGATGACTGGCTCGACGACGTGCCCGGTGATGACAAGATTGAAGATGAAGATAATGAAATCATCTGGGTCAGTAAAAGTGAAATTAAACGCGACGCCGAGGAATTAAAAGATCTCGGGGCCGAAATCGTAGAGCTGGGTAAAAACGCGCTGGACAAAATCCCGCTCGATGACGACCTGCGTGCCGCCGTTGAACTGGCACAGCGGATCAAGAAAGAAGGCCGTCGCCGTCAGATGCAGCTGATCGGCAAAATGCTGCGAAACCGTGACGTAGACCCAATCCGTCAGGCGCTCGACAAGCTGAAAAACCGCCACAACCAGCAGGTTGCCCTATTCCACAAACTGGAACAGCTGCGCGATCGTCTGGTAGATGAAGGGGATGATGTGGTCGCGGAAGTGCTGAATCTGTGGCCGGATGCCGACCGTCAGCAGTTGCGTTCGCTTATCCGTAACGCGAAGAAAGAGAAAGAAGGCAATAAGCCGCCGAAATCTTCGCGTCTGATTTTCCAGTATCTGCGCGAGCTCGCGGAAAACGCTAAGTAAATCATTGCCGGATGGCGCTGCGCTTATCCGGCCTACGATGCTGTAGGCCTGGTAAGCAAAGCACAGTTCGTGCCCGTGATGCTGTAGGCCCGGCAAGCAAAGCGCCACCGGGCGTGTCGGTTACTCTTCCGCTGCTACTTCCGCTTTTCTCGCCAGCATATCTAACAGCTTTTGATGGATCCCGCCAAAACCCCCGTTACTCATCACCAGAATGTGATCACCCGGCTGTGCGGATTTCGCGATCATGTCGACCAGCGTATCCACGTCAGCGCTGAAATGCGCAGGCTGAATGCACGCTTCCGCCACTTCCGCGACCTGCCACGGAATGTGCTGCGGCTGTAACAGGAACACTTCATCAGCCCGGCCGAGAGACGGAGCAAGATCGTCTTTGCAGATGCCCATTTTCATGGTGTTAGAACGCGGCTCCAGCACGGCGAGAATACGCGCCGTTCCGCCGACTTTGCCACGCAGCGCCTGCAGCGTCGCGAGGATTGCGGTCGGATGATGCGCGAAATCGTCGTACACGGTGACACCGTTGGCTTCGCCGCGCAGCTCCAGACGACGACGGGCGTTGACGAACGAGCCCAGCGCCTCTGCCGCATCGGCAGGCTTCACGCCCACGTGACGCGCGGCAGCAATCGCCATCAGGCCATTGTGCATGTTGTGCTCGCCCACCAGGCCCCATTTCACCTGACCGACTTTTTCACCGTCGAGGAACACTTCCCATTCGGCTGCATCAGTGGTGATTTTCTTCGCCTGCCAGTGACCCTGTTCGCCCACCAGTTCCTGCTCGCTCCAGCAGCCCATCGCCAGCGTTTGCTTCAGGTTGATGTCGTTTTCCGGCGCGATAATACGACCCTGGCCCGGCACGATGCGCACCAGGTGGTGGAACTGTTTCTGAATCGCTTTCAGATCGTCAAAAATATCCGCATGATCGAACTCAAGGTTGTTGAGGATCAGCGTGCGCGGGCAGTAATGCACGAATTTGGAACGCTTGTCGAAGAACGCGCAGTCATATTCATCGGCTTCTATCACGAAGAACGGGCTGTCGCCCAGACGCGCGGAAACGTCGAAGTTGCCCGGTACGCCGCCGATCACAAAACCGGGTTTATACCCGCAGGCTTCGAGGATCCACGTCGCCATCCCGGCGGTGGTGGTTTTTCCGTGGGTACCGGCAACGGCCACGACCCAGCGGTCGCGCAGGACAAAGTCATGCAGCCACTGCGGGCCAGACATATACGGAATGTTTTTCTCGAGCACCGCTTCAACGCACGGATTGCCACGAGTCATGGCGTTACCAATGATAACCAGATCCGGCTGCGGCTCGAGCTGGCTCGCGTCATAGCCCTGGATCAGGTCAATACCCTGCTCTTCCAGCAGCGTGCTCATCGGCGGATACACATTGGCGTCCGAACCGGTCACTTCATGGCCCAGGGAACGAGCCAGCATCGCCAGTCCGCCCATAAAAGTGCCACAAATCCCCAAAATATGAATGCGCATACGTCATTATCCCTCTTTCATCAGCCGCGTATTTTACCCTCATGTGAGCAGGCTGAGAAACGCATTTCGGTTAATTCCGTAATTTGCTGGCGCGATTCACCATTACGCGGGATTTTGAATTGTTGTTAAGATTGTTGGACATTAACCGCTTTACTCAACATCAAATGCAGGGAAAGTGTTATGAAAACGTTAGGTGAATTTATTGTCGAAAAGCAGCACGAGTTCTCTCATGCGACCGGGGAGCTCACTGCTTTGCTGTCGGCAATAAAGCTCGGCGCCAAGATCATCCACCGCGATATCAACAAGGCCGGTCTGGTCGATATCCTGGGTGCCAGCGGGGCTGAAAATATTCAGGGCGAAACGCAGCAGAAGCTGGACCTGTTCGCCAATGAAAAGCTGAAAGCCGCACTGAGAGCCCGTGATATCGTGGCCGGAATTGCCTCCGAAGAAGAAGACGAAATTGTCGTTTTCGACGGCTGCGAGCACGCCAAGTACGTGGTGTTGATGGATCCGCTGGACGGCTCGTCCAACATCGATGTTAACGTCTCCGTCGGCACTATCTTCTCCATCTACCGTCGCGTGACGCCTGTCGGCACACCGGTAACTGAAGAAGATTTCCTGCAACCCGGCCACAAACAGGTCGCGGCCGGTTACGTGGTTTACGGCTCCTCGACCATGCTGGTGTACACCACCGGCTGCGGCGTGCACGCCTTCACTTACGACCCTTCGCTCGGCGTGTTCTGCCTGTGCCAGGAGCGCATGCGCTTCCCGGACAAGGGCAACACCTATTCAATCAACGAAGGTAACTACATCAAATTCCCGATGGGCGTGAAGAAGTATCTGAAGTTCTGTCAGGAAGAAGATAAGCACACCCAACGCCCGTATACCTCACGCTATATCGGTTCTCTGGTGGCGGATTTCCACCGTAATCTGCTGAAGGGTGGGATTTATTTGTACCCAAGCACCGCCAGCCACCCGGAAGGGAAACTGCGTCTGCTGTACGAATGCAACCCGATGGCCTTCCTGGCCGAACAGGCGGGCGGCAAGGCCAGCGACGGTAAAGACCGCATTCTGGATATCGTTCCGGACACGCTGCACCAGCGCCGTCCGTTCTTCGTCGGTAACGAGCATATGGTCGACGATGTGGAACGCTTAATTCGCGAGTTCCCTGAGGCGTAATTTGATAAGGGGAGCGTGATGCTCCCCTTATCCCGTTCACGTTCTGCACGGGTTGCGGAACCTGCTAACCATTTGGTGAACGGAACAATTCCACCGAGCTGAGCGACTCCCGCACTACGCCGCCTGATTCTGCAATCTAAACGACGCCATGGCTTCCATCAGTTCGCGGGACTGCTCTTCCAGCGAGCGGGTTGCGGCGGAAGACTGCTGAACCAGCGCCGCATTCTGTTGCGCGGTTTCATCCATCTGAATCACCGCAATATTCACCTGCTCAATGCCACGACTCTGCTCCTGCGACGCGCTGGCAATTTCGCGCATCAGTGTAGTCATGCGCATCACTTCAGACGCGATTTCGTCCATCGTTTCCCCGGCCTGCTGCGCCAGTTCGCTGCCTTCGCTGACGTGCGTTTGTGAATCACTGATCAGGGTGCGGATTTCTTTCGCTGCATCGGCGCTGCGGCTCGCCAGATTACGCACTTCACCGGCGACCACGGCGAAACCGCGCCCCTGTTCACCGGCGCGTGCCGCTTCGACAGACGCATTCAGCGCCAGAATATTGGTCTGGAAGGCAATCCCGTCAATTACGCTGAGGATGTCGCCGATGCGGCTGGAGCTGCCTGAAATATCGCGCATTTTCTCAATGACATAACACACCATTTCGCTGCCGCGATCGGCGGTATCCGACACCGTTTTCGCCAGCTGGTGCGCCTGCCCGGCGTTGTCGGCATTCTGTTTCACCGTCGCCGTTATCTGCTCCATGCTCGCCGCCGTTTGCTCCAGCGAGGTCGCCGTGGATTCGGTGCGCTGCGCCAGATTATTGTTGCCTGCGGTCAGTTCACGGCTGCCGATATCAATCTGCGAACTGGCGTCGCGCACCCGCAGCACTGAACCCATCAGCGATTCACGCATTTCGCTTATCGCCGCGTTCAGACGGTTGATCTCCCGGCTTACCAGCGCATTATCACTGTGGGTCAGATTGCCCGCCGCCACCTGTTCGAGCTGCACAATCGCGGTGTTCAGCGGCTTGAGCAGCATGTTGCGCAGCGCCAGCCAGGCCAGCACAATCACGCCGGCAGTCAGCAGAATCGCGATAACCATCAGCGTCATCACCCGGTTTTTACTCTTTTGAACCACGTTCACTTCGGCCTGTCCGCGGCTGTCTACCCACGTCTGAAACGCCTGCATGTCGTTATCAAACTGGCGGGAAACCGGGATCAGATGATTTTCCAGCAGATCGTAATAGCGGTCTGCGCTTTGCTGATTCAGCGCCGCCAGCATCGGGGTGATGCCCTGTTGGTTATAGGCGGCGTAGCTTTTTGCCACCTTCGCCAGCAGCTGTGCGCCCTGCTTATCGTCGATCGTCGAGGCAATCACCTCAGTCAGCGTTTTCTGCGCCGTCGTGACTTCACGATTGATGTTTTGTACCGATTTTGCCGCGTCGTCGAGCATCCCGATTTCCATCAACCGGACCGCCTGACCCGCTTCGTTCCGCGCGCGCAGAATAAGCGTATAGCCCTTGTTGAGCTGGACAAGTTGCTCACCCTGTAGGTGATTAATGCGCGTGAGAGAAGACGAGCTTTTAGTGAGAGCGTAAATACCAATGCCGCTGACCAGCAGCAGAAGAAGGGTCATCACGGCCAGTAAAGAAAGCAGGCCGGTACGGATTGAAAGCTTTTTCAGCATGATGTCATTCCCGGTAGCAAAGAGACGTTCAGAAAAAGAGAAGTATCGGCTGCTACCGGGAAATCTTGAGGGTTCAGTACGTTATTGTCGGGTTATCGCCACCGGCACGCGGGTCACCGTCGAGCTCTGGCGGCTTTCCCACAGCACGGTCAGGCCGCGTTGCAGGGCGATAAAGATGAACAGCAAAATACCGATGGCGATTTTGGTCCACCACGAACTGAGCGTGCCGTCGAAGTTGATATAGGTCTGAATCAGCCCCTGAATGCCGACGCCAAACAGCGTGCCGAGCACCGTGCCCACGCCGCCGCTGAGCAGCGTGCCGCCAATCACCACCGAGGCAATGGCATCCAGCTCCACGCCCATTCCCGCCAGTGCGTAACCGGCCTGGGTGTAAACGGAGAAGACGATCCCGGCCAGCGTAGCCAGGCCCGTCGACAGCATGTAAATGCGGATGGTGGTGCTGCGGGTGGAAATGCCCATCAGGTTGGCCGACACCGCGCTGCCGCCGATGGCGTACACCTGATTACCGAAACGCGTGCGATGAGCGACAAACATTCCCGCAATCACCACCAGCAGCATCAGCACGCCCATAGCGCTCAGGCGCCCGCCGCCGGGGATCATCCACGCCATATCTGACAGCGAATCGTAAATAGGGTGGTTAATCGGGATCGACTCTTCTGACACCAGATAACTGACGCCACGCAGGAAGAACATCCCGGCCAGGGTGATGATAAACGCCGGGATTTTCAGAGCGTCAATCAGCAGGCCCATAAACGCGCCGAATGCGCAGCCCATCAGCAGCACCAGTGGGAACGCCACCAGTGGTGATAATCCCCAGAAGCCGATCGCCTTGGCGAGAAACACACCGGTAAAAGCGATCACTGAACCGACCGACAGATCGATCCCACCGGAGAGGATCACAAAGGTCATGCCGACGGCGATGATCCCAAGAAAAGCGTTATCCGTCAGGATGTTGCAAATCACGCGTGTAGACGCGAAGCCCGGGAACTGCGTCAGGCAATAGAGATAGCCGAGGATGAACACCCCGAGGGTTATCATCAGCGGCAAATTACGTTTTATCATGGCCGCGCACTCCTTTCAGTAAGCTGATAAAGCGCGGTGACTGGACCACCAGCACGCACAGCACCACCACCGCTTTCACCACCTGATTGAGCTCCGGCTGGAAGCCCGACAGCAAAATCCCGGTATTCATGCCCTGGATAATCAGCGCGCCAATCACCGACAGCAGCAGGTTAAAGCGCCCGCCCATCAGCGAACCGCCGCCAATCACCACTGCCAGAATGGCGTCCAGTTCCAGCCACAGCCCGGCGTTGTTGGCATCAGCGCCGCGAATATCCGCCGCGACAATCACCCCGGCAATGGCGGCACACACGCCGCTCAAAACGTAGGTCAGCATCACCACGATGCGGGTATTCACCCCGGCGTTTTTCGCCGCGCGGATGTTAATCCCCACCGCTTCGATAAACATCCCCAGCGCCGTTTTACGTGTGAACAACCAGAAAACAACCAGCGTAATCAGCGCGATAAGCACCGGCGTCGGAAACAGCAATAACTTGCCGCTACCAAACCAGGCGAGGGAATCCGAATCAAAGGTCACAATTTGCCCGGCGGTGATCAGCTGCGCCACGCCGCGCCCGGCCACCATTAAAATCAGCGTCGCGACAAACGGCTGGATCTTAAGAATGGCCACCAGAATGCCATTCCACAGCCCGGCCAGCACGCCCGTCGCCAGCGCCGCCAGCAGCACCATCGGCAAACTGTGCCCGGAGACTTCCATCGACGCCGCCGTAGCCCCGGCAATCGCCATCACTGCGCCGACCGACAAGTCTATGCCGCCGGTGGCAATCACCAGCGTCATGCCGATGGCCAACAGCGCCACCGGAGCCGCGCGGTTAAGAATGTCTATCGGGCTGCCGAACAGGCGACCGTCCTGTAATACCACCTGGAAAAAATGCGGCGAAACAATGCTGTCGACCACCAATACCAGGATCAATGCCGCGATTTGCGGCATCCCCGTGGGCCAACGGAAACGGCGTTTTGGCCGTTCAGTTTGAGGGAGAGATTGTGGCATCACATCGTACTCCTTATGCCGCAATTGCATTCATGATCGCCGGAACCGACAGCGCATCCAGCGGGATCTCTGCCACCTGTTTCCGATCGCGTAAAATAATGACCCGATCCGCATAGCCCACCAGCTCTTCCAGCTCCGACGAAATGACCAGCAGCGCGAGGCCATCGGCACACAGCGTCTCGATCAAACGAATGATCTCCGCGTGCGCGCCGACGTCGATCCCACGCGTGGGTTCGTCGAGGATCAGGAACTGCGGACGCGTCAGCAGCCAGCGTGACAGCAGGACTTTTTGCTGGTTGCCGCCGGAAAGAAACTCGATCGGCTGCTCCGCGCTGGGCGTGCGGATCCCCAGTTGGCGAATGAAGCGTTCGGCAATCTCATTTTGTTCACGACCGGGAATTGGCCGTAGCCAGCCGCGCTGGGCCTGGAGCGCCAGAATGATATTTTCTCGCACCGAAGCGGCGGCGATGATGCCGTCGGTTTTCCTGTCTTCCGGGCAAAAACCAATGCCAAGACACGAGGCCTGATGCGGGGATCGCAGCGTTTGCGGTTTACCTTTGATTTCCGCGCTGCCGCTGTCGGACGGTCTGATGCCGAATATGACTTCTGCGGTTTCGGTGCGCCCGGAGCCGAGCAGCCCCGCCAGGCCGACAATTTCACCAGGGCGTACCTGCAAATCGAACGGTTCAATGACGCCTTTTTTGCCGTAGCCTTTAAACGCCGCCACCGGTTTGTCACTCAGCAGCGTACGGCCCGCGCGTTGCAGGGCGTTGTTGTCCAGCTCGCGGCCGAGCATCATTTTGATCAGCTCAATTTGCGCCAATTCTTTGGTTTCTTTGCAGCCGACAAAACTGCCGTTGCGCAGCACCGTGATGCGGTCGCTGACCTGATAAACCTGATCGAGAAAATGGGTGACGAAAATCAGGCTGACGCCCTGATCGCGCAGCTGGCGCATCAGGGTAAACAGCATTTCCACTTCCTGGGTATCAAGGCTGGCGGTCGGTTCATCAAGGATAAGCACTTTGGCCGATAAATCGATGGCACGGCAAATCGCGACGATTTGCTGCATCGCCACCGAAAAGCGGTTCAGCGGTTCGCGTACGTCGAGGGAAAAGCCGTAAGAGGCCATCAGCGCGGTGGCGCGTTTTTCCATCTCTTTGCGTTGCAGGAAGCCGAATCGCCGTGGTTCGCGGCCAATAAACAGGTTGTCCGCCACCGACATGTTGGGCAGCAGGTTTACTTCCTGGTACACCGTGCCGATGCCCAGCTGTTGGGCGTGGGCCGTGTTTTTTGGCGAGATAGTGTCGCCTTCCAGCCAGATAGTGCCGCGATCGGCGTGATACACACCGGTCAGCGCTTTAATGAGGGTCGATTTTCCGGCGCCGTTTTCGCCGAGAAGAGCCATGATTTCGCCGCGACGCAGGCTGAAATCCACGTTATCCAGCGCTTTCACGCCGGGGAAAAATTTACTCAAGCCTTCCGTGCGCAAAATATCCTGGTTGTGGGTTACGTCAGTCATTATCAGTCCCCTGAAAATGCCCTTCACCCCAACCCGCTCCCGAAAAAGGAGAGGAAACACACGGTGTTAACCGGCTTCATCTCCCCTCAAGAGAAAGGGTTAGGGCGAAGGAAAACGAACTACGATGTCGACGGCACCCTCACCCCTGCCCTCTCCCCGAGGGAGAGGGAAAACGACAAACTGCGCAGAGCAGCGAGGATGAGGGGGAATACAACTCAATAGCCCATGTCTTTTTTCTTATCCAGCTGCGCTTGAGCGCTGTCTTTCAGGTAAAGCTGTGAGTGAGTGAGCGTCAACTTCGGCGGCATGGTGCCGTCTTTCTTGAACTTCTCGAGTGCATCAAACGCCGGGCCAGCCATATTTGGTGTCAGCTCAACATTGGCGTTGGCTTCGTCGGCCAACATTGCTTTATAGATATCCGGCACGCCGTCGATAGAGCCAGTCAGGATATCTTTGCCCGGTTTCAGGCCCGCTTCTTTGATGGCCTGAATGGCCCCGATCGCCATATCATCGTTATGGGCGTAAACCATGCAGATGTTTTTGCCGTTGTTTTCTGCTTTGATGAAGCTTTCCATGACTTCTTTCCCTTTGCTGCGGGTAAAGTCACCGGACTGAGAACGAATGATTTTGATGTTAGGCGCTTTGGCAATCGCGTCTGCAAAGCCTTTCTTACGATCGATAGCCACGCTCGCCCCGACCGTACCCTGCAGCTCTACGACGTTACACGGTTTGCCGGCTTCAGTTTTCACCAGCCAGTCGCCAATCAGCTTGCCTTCCAGCACGTTATCAGCCGTCACGGTGGTCATGTAGAGCGACTTGTCTTTCACATCAATGGAACGGTCGAGCAGGAATACCGGGATTTTGGCCTGTTTCGCTTCTTTCAGCACCGGCTCCCAGCCTGTTGCCACCACTGGCGCGATGAAAATCGCATCCACGCCCTGGGCGATAAATGAACGTACTGCCTTGATTTGGTTCTCTTGTTTTTGCTGACCGTCAGCAATTTTCAGGGTGATGCCGCGTTTTTCAGCCTCACTCTTCGCCACGCTGGTTTCAGCAGCACGCCAGCCGGATTCCGACCCGACCTGTGAAAATCCTACGGTTAAAGGGGCAGCCATCGCCATAGACGACATGGCTGCAGAAACAGCCGAGACAAGAAGTAAGCGCTTCCACATAAACGTATCCTCTTCGGGTTATTATCTGTTTATCCGTCATATTTCGAGCTGCATGTGCGTTGACCGCACTCCCTCACCCCAGTCACTTACTTTCGTAAGATCCTGGGCTTCACTCACTCGCCCCCTTCCTGCAACTCGAACTATTTAGGGTAGAAAATAGTCATCTGCCGAAAAACTATAGACAATGGGAAATGTAACGTGATGCGTTACATCACACTTCCAAAAAGAGAAAGTGTGATTTGTAAGCGCTTCCACAAAGTTATTCATGAAGTGGCTGGGTTTATGGATTTATCGCCTGGTTAAAGGCTCTGAAAAACGGTCCGAAGGCCTTCTGCGGCAGAAAAGAAGCGGAGACATTTAACTTGAGTTGGCTATAATACCGGGCACTTGAATGACACCAGATTAAAGGAAAAAGACATGAGCTTACTCAACGTCCCTGCGGGCAAAGACTTGCCAGAAGACATCTACGTTGTTATCGAAATCCCAGCCAACGCTGACCCTATCAAATATGAAATTGATAAAGACACCGGCGCGCTGTTCGTTGACCGTTTCATGTCTACCGCGATGTTCTATCCGTGCAACTACGGTTACATCAACCACACCCTGTCTCTGGACGGTGACCCGGTTGACGTTCTGGTCCCAACGCCATACCCACTGCAGCCGGGTTCTGTGATCCGTTGCCGTCCAGTTGGCGTTCTGAAAATGACCGACGAAGCCGGTGAAGATGCGAAACTGGTTGCGGTACCGCACACCAAACTGAGCAAAGAATACGATCACATCAAAGATGTGAACGACCTGCCAGAACTGCTGAAAGCGCAGATCTCCCACTTCTTCGAGCAGTACAAAGCGCTCGAGAAAGGCAAATGGGTTAAAGTTGAAGGCTGGGATAACGCTGAAGCTGCGAAAGCAGAAATCATCGCCTCCTTCGAACGCGCTAAGAAGTAATTCTTACCGTCGTGAAGAACACCGCCTACGGGCGGTGTTTTTGTTTGTACGGTACAGAGAAGAGATGAAAATGCAGAAAATGACGCAGGAATTTCTTCAGAAGCGTGCAAAAAATAACGCCACCCGAGGGTGGCGTTATCCATTCAGAACTTATCTTTGTCCAGCCAGTTGCCGGTTTCTATACGAATGAATCCGGTCACCGGACGCTGGTAGACGTACATCCACGCGCTACCGTACGGGGTCTGGATTAAATGGCGTGCGTACTCACCGCCTTTGGTGCGCAGCGCGTCGAGCTCGGCGAGCGTCGAGGCGTCGATACGATACACTTCACCCGCTACCGTCCCGTCGCCGGGTACAGCGCCTGGATAGTGGCCCAGGCTGTAGAGCTGATAGTTATCGACACTATGATCACCCAGCCACTGAGCGTTGGTCATCCAGTGGCTGTTGCCTTGTTTGCGCCGTAAACTGCCGTAAACAAATATTCGCATTGCTAAAACTCAAACTGATAGAGCAGATCAAGTGCCTGGTCTATGCCTGACACCGCTTCAAGATAAAGCTTGGGCATTAGGCGATAGCGTAACGTGAGTGTTGCCAGAGAGTCAAAAATTCCCACACCATATTTTACCTGCAGACCTGGCGCGATATAGCCGCTGACCACCACCTGAGAGGAATCCCCTACTCCGGCGGTATCCAGAGCCAGATTGCTGACGCCAAAGGTCTCGCCGATTTTACCCACAATCTGCCCACTTTGTGCAACCCCCAGGCCAACCAGCGCGGACGTCATTGCGGCGCCGTCACCCTGTTGGCTGTCGAGCCCCTGTCCGCGTAACAGGTATGAGAGCGCGGCCTGTTGGGACATCGCCGGGTCAGAGAAGATTTCGGCCTTCGGCTGGTCTGCCATTCCGGTCACGCGCACCCCGGCAGTCACGTTGTCTTCGGTGGCCTCAGGGTTACGAATAGCTTCAATATTCAGCATAGGCTGATCCGGCGGCCCTGAGAACAACAAGATCCCTTTGCGCACGATCAGGTCCTGGCCGTAGGCGTGGAAACGGCCTTCCGGAATGTTGATCTGCCCGTTGAGGCCCAGACCGTGGCTGTCCTGCGCCACTTTCAGGTCACCGGTCAGACGCGCCTTCAGACCAAACGCATCAAGACGCACATTATTGCCGACGTGGATCGTCAGGTTGCTGTTGATAGGGATCCCGGCAGACTTCGGATTCACCGGCTTGAGATCTTTATCGAGCATCACTTCGTCGCTGGACACACCTACGGCGCTTTCCGGCACGTCATGAACCACGATGCGCGCCCACGGTACGTCTACGTTACCGTCGAGCGTAAACAGGCTTGGCGTGGCGGTAAAGACCACGTCCGGCGATACATCAAGGCGCACCATCGGCGGCACGGTGATGCGCACCCGGCTGCCTTTCGCCGCCACCTGCGCACGCCAGTTGTCGATTTGCGTCCAGTCGGCGTTACCACTGAGGCTAATCTGCCCTTGCTTCGTAGCAATCACGCCGTCCAGCGTCGAGCGCGTGCCGTTGAAGTTCATCGCCACCCGGCTCGGCTGCATGTCGAACGGCATAAAGTTACCGTCGATATCCAGTCCGGTGAGCTGCAATTGGCCGAACAGCTGCGGGCTTTGCAGGTCGCCGCCCAAACGCAGATTCGCATTCAGGGTACCCGCGGCTTTTTCACCGCGCGCGAAGACAGGGTTAATCATCGCCAGCGAGAAGTTGCGGATATTGACGTTACCGCCGAGATTGCGCCGCCCTTGCGGGTCGGTGATGTCAATCTGACCGTCGAGCTGGCCGTTGTTAGTCAGGCGAATCGTCCAGCCCAGCTGCGCGCGGTTGTTGTGCAAATCAGCATTCAGGTTTAGCGTATCGAAGGCCACCGGCAGCGCCGCGTCGTTCACCGTTTGGGTGACCTTCACATTGCGCCCGGACAGGCTCACTTTGCCCTGCGGCAGCCCTTCTTTAGTGGTATCCCAGCTGACGTCGGCGTTGCCCGTGAACACACCGCTGGCCTGCGTGGCGTCTGGCATAAACGGTTTAAGCATTGCCAGGTCGAAGCGGTTGAGATTCACCACCGCGTGTCCGGCTGCACCGGCATCAATGGTTTGCGGCACGCACAGTTCGGCGTTCGTGTTGGTCCAGCAGTGTGGCCCGATGCTGATTTTCTGTTCCTGATTGCGGTAATCGAGTGCAATCGCCCGCGAGAGCGACACCGGGCCGACCGGCGTCTGGAAGCGTGTATTGCTCAGCGTGCCTTTCCAGCGTTGCTCTTTCCTGTCGAAGCTGCCCGCCAGTTCAAGCTGACCGGAAACAGGATCGCCCTCCATTTTGAGCTCCAGCGTGTGCTGCTTTTCATCACCTTTGGCGGTGAGCAGCACCTGGCTGATGTTCACGCCCGGCTGCGCGATGCCATTCACGCGCACGTCGAGGTTACCGCCAATCTGGTCCGTCGATTTTACATCGCCTTTAATGGTGGCCTGGGCGATGGAAAGCACCTGCCAGCGCAGGTTGCGGGCGGTAATATCTGCCTGCAGCTGTGGCGCATCAATGGTGCCACGCACGTTCAGTAATCCTTTCGCCGTACCGCCAAGTCCTGGCAGCGCGTTATCCAGCCCTGGCGCGTCGATGGTGGCATCAAGATTCAAATCTTTCACCCCCAGTTCGCCTTTCACGTCAGCGCTGTTACGCCCCAGTTCAAGGTGCAGGCCGGGAATTTTCCATTGCAGATAGCTGTTACCGGAAAGCTTACCGTCGACGTTGACCTTGTTCTGCTTCACGTTGCCGGTGAGTTTCAGTTCCGGTACGTCGACCTGCCAGCTGCCGCCGTACAGGCTGCCACTGGTTTTAATCAGACCGTTCAGCTTCGCTGGCCAGTCCGGCACTTCTTTGGCGGTGTTGATGCCGTCAAGCTTCAGCTCGCCGCGCCAGCTGATCGCCTGCTGCCAGTCTAGCAGTGCCTTCAACTCGGTTTTCCCTTCCAGCGCCGCGATGGTCAGCTTGTCGAGATTGACCTGCTGCTCGTTACCCTTCGCGTCCAGGGTAATCGTGGCTGGCGGTAGATCTTGCCCTTTTACCGCCGTCGCGAACGACAGCGTATAGTCGGTCATCTTGCCACTAAGCTTGAGTTTTACGTTGTCGGCCTGATATTGCTTTTCGCCGGTAAACGGCCAGTAAAGCTGTTTGCTGAGCACCTCGAGATTCAACGGTAGCCCGGCTTCGGCCAGTTGCGCCTGAGCCCGAATGCCCACGTCCACCGGCCCGGAAAGATTGATCCCGACGTCGAGCTGCTTACGCACGTCGCCGCCAATCTTCATTTTGATTTTTTCGCCCTTCACCGGGTCGATATTCAGGGTACTGTTGAGGGTTAAATCCACCGGCCAGTCATCCTGCAACTTCGCAGTACCGGTGGCGTTGACCGTACCCTGGCTCGAATCCACGTCCAGCGCGTCGAGCTTCATGTTGCCGTCGATGCTGCTGACTTTCAGCAGCAGTTTATAGACCGTTAAATCGGTATCGCCGGTCAGACGCAGCTGCTCACCGCGGAATTCCTGAATGTTCAGGTTCAGCGGCAGATGCACATCGGTCATTTCAGGCAAAACAGGCTTCGAGAACAGGTCTTTCATCGTTTCACCGAGCGGTTTTTCATCCGGCTTCGGCTTGTCGATTTTCGGCTCAACCACTTGTTCCTGCGCCACTTTCGCCACTTTCGGCAGCGCAATCAGCAGCCCTTGCAGTGACGTTGGCATCAGCGTCAGGTTTTTCTCCTGCCAGGTCAGGCCGGAGGTGAAATCCATCACCGACACCGTGGTGTCGTCGATTTTGATGTTGATGTTGTTCAGCGCGACCCGGCTGAGCGTAATCGGATATGGCGTCGAGAGGTTCAGCGGCCCGCTGTCTTCTTCCACCGCGGGCGCCGACGGCGGCATCTTTTTGCTGTCGATAGCCACGTTCACGTTGGCAAGCGAAAGGTCATTCACGCACAGGCTGCTGTTCCACAGGCAGGACGTGTTCACCGCCAGATGGAATTGCCCGGCATCGACCGCCACGCCCGGCTGCTCGTAACGCAGGTTTTTAACGGTCAAATCTTTCCAGCCGCCAACCACCTGGCCGATAGAGAGGCCAGGCACCCAGCGGTCAGCCGCTTTAAAGAGCAGATGCAAACCGGTAGTCGTGCCGACCAGGAATGCCACGGTCCCCAGCAGCAGGATGATAAACACCAGGACGCCGAGGCTAATCTTCTTCCATAAACTCATAATTCTGGCCCCAGACCGATGTAGAACTGTAAATCGTGCTCTTCTTTATCGCCCACCGGAGCGGCAATATCGAGTTTGACCGGGCCGACTGGCGACTGCCAGCGCACGCCGACGCCTGCACCGGTTTTGAAATCACTTTTGCTGAAGTCATTCACCGCTTCGCCGCTGTCGACGAACACCGCGCCCCACCATTTACCGGTTACGTTGTACTGATATTCCAGGGAACCGGTGGCCAGGCGCGAGGCACCGGTGAGTTTGCCGCTAGAGTCTTTTGGCGAGATAGATTCGTATTTATAGCCACGTATGCTGCGGTCGCCCCCGGCGAAGAAGCGCAGGTCTGGCGGAACTTTGTCGAAGTCGCCGGTTTCAATCCAGCCGATGTTGCCGCGCACCACGAAGCGATGGCGATCGTAAATTGTGCGAATCCAGGTGTTTTGCGCCTGAGCAACGACGAAATCGACGTCAGAACCCCACGCGCCGTTGGAGACATCCACCGAATAGCGCTGTGAATCGCCCCAGGTTGGCATCAGGCCGCCGCGTGAACGGGTACGGCTGATCATCACGCCCGGGTAAAGCAGCATGGTGGTGTTGGTGACGTTAGCCTGCGTAAAGTGGTCGAGGCTCCAGCGCAGGTTGATGGCGCGCTGCCAGCCGCTGGAGAGGTCCCAGTAACGCGACACGCCGAGCGTCGTCGAGTCGGATTCGGTATCGTTCAAATCAGTGCGTTTGAAGCCGCCTTGCAACAGGTAATACTGCTCCAGCGGGTTCTTCAACAGCGGAATTTTGTAGGAGAAATCAAGCTGCTGCTCGGGCGCAGACAGGCTGAGGTCGGTAGTCAGGCTGTGGCCGTAGGAGTTCATCCACGGCTTGTTCCACGAGGCTTTGACTCGCGGGCCCACGTCGGTGGAGTAACCGACACCGGTTTCGAGGGTGTTTTTGGTACGCGGAGACACCACGCCGCTCAACGGCAGCACTTTGGTTTTTCGCGCTTTATCAAATTCTGGTGCCACGACTACCGAGTTAAACCAGCCGGTCGCGGAAAGGCGGCGGTTCAGCTCAGCCAAATCATCGGAGGTGTAATAATCACCCTCTTTGAACGGCACCAGATTTTGCAGATAACGATCCTGGATCTGCGACCCCTGGAACGTGACGGCACCAAAGCGATAACGTTCGCCGCTGTCATAATCGATATCCCAAAATGCCTGATGACGGTCGAGCGACACGCCGAGCTGGCTCTTTTTAAACTCGCTGTCGAAGTAGCCCTTACGCAGCGAGACGCCGGTGAGCGACTTTTTGAAGCCATCGTAATCGGCGTGGTCCAGAATCGTTCCTATCGCCGGGCGTTTTTTCAGTAAATCCAGATAGTCTCTGTCATTCCGTGCGCCGCCGCGCAAAATCACGTCGGTGCCGCCAATGCGTACCGGTTCACCCGGTTTGACGTGCGCCAGCAGAACCTGGCGGCCTTTGGCCGGTGCCGGCTTCAGTTCGAAATCAATCTGCGGTTCGTAATAGCCCAGCGCTTTAAGCCCTGCACGGATGGAGTCATCCACACGCGCACGGAAACGGCGATCCGGAGTCACCTCGTCGCTTTCAATCGTCGACAGCTGCGCGCGCACGTTTTTGAGCAGCTCTCCAGAAAGTCCATCTACCTGTAAACGTATGTTTGCCGCCCCGGCAACACCACTGACCAGTAACAGACTGGCCCAACATAACTGGCGAATTTGTGGCACGTTTTCTCCCAAATGTCCTTGTTTCCACCCCGTCAGGAAACGCAATAGCCGATCCACGGCTTAACAAAATTTCAACACTACCGGTTGAAAAAAAGACGTCCACCTCAATATTTCTTATGTTTAAATCTAGACGTATTCATCGCCTTTATTGTCATCAAAGAGAGGGGCGGTGACAACCTTAACCCCAATTTCCTTTATCCGGAGGCCAAACCGTGAGTTTATTCGATAAAAAACACGTTGTCGCTCAAGCGGATGCGCTGCCCGGTCGCAATACGCCGATGCCTGTCGCCGCGCTGCATGCCGTTAACGAGCATTCCATGACCAATATTCCGCAAGGGATGGAAGTCGCGCTGTTCGCCATGGGCTGCTTCTGGGGCGTTGAACGCCTGTTCTGGCAACTGCCGGGCGTCTACAGCACCGCTGCGGGCTACACCGGCGGCTACACGCCGAACCCAACCTACCGCGAAGTGTGCTCCGGTGAAACCGGTCACGCCGAAGCGGTTCGCGTGGTCTATGACCCGTCCGTTATCAGCTATGAGCAGTTGTTACATGTATTCTGGGAAAATCACGACCCGGCCCAGGGCATGCGTCAGGGTAACGATAAAGGCACCCAGTACCGCTCGGCAATTTACCCGCTGACGCCTGAGCAAGAGAAAGCGGCCCACGCCAGTCTGGCGCGTTTCCAGGCGGCGATGAACGAGGCCAATGACTCCCGAAGCATTACCACTGAAATCGACACCGCTAAACCGTTCTACTATGCGGAAGACGACCACCAGCAGTACCTGCATAAAAATCCGTACGGCTACTGCGGCATCGGCGGCATTGGCGTGTGCTTACCGCCACAACTCGCCTGACCGTTAGCTCTCCATTGCAACGCGGGCCGCATGCCGCGTTGCGTTACTCACCGTTCCCGCATCCTGTAATTTCCCCTGTAGCAGCACATTCAGCACTGACGCGCCCTGCCGGTTCAGCCGGTTTTGCAGTAAATGCACCGCTTCCACGCCCAGTTCGCGACATGGCACCGTCACGCTGGTGATGGGCTTCGCCAGTTCGTTGTCGAGCCGCCAGTGAAAATCAGTGGTTATCAGCGAAATATCTTCCGGCACGCGCAGGCCGTGATGCTCCAGCACGCGCTGCACACCGGTGGTCATGCTGGTGCTGCCGGGGAAAATCACCTGTGGCCACGCTTCATGCGGCGTTTCTGCCAGCCACTGCATCAGCGCCTGCTCGGATTCCTCGGCGGTAAAGCCTTCGGTGATAATCACATCCTTTTGCGCGTTGAACGGCACGTGATAGCGGCGATAGGCCTCTTTTATGCCATCCAGCCGGGCGTACAGCGTTTCACGCCGAAGGGTGGTCATACACAGCACGCGCCGGTGGCCTTGCTCAAACAGGTAACGCATGGCGCTAAAACCAATGGCACGATGATCGGGAGAAACGGCATCAAGAATACGTTCTTTATCGTTGGTATTAATTAATACGCAGGGTTTATTCAGGGTCTGCGCCAGCTTAAAGACGGTGGAATCGTCGGTGCCGATAATAATTATCGCGTTAATATTCTTATTATTAGCTTTATCCAGGAAGGCCTTAATATCTGCGTCCTGTTCTTCTAGGCCACAAAATGTCAGATACACATCATGCGGTTCAATGGCATCGGCAATCCCGCGGGTCACTTCCTGATAGAAAATATCCCCACGCGCGGTAAAGGTTCTCGACGGCGCAAATACGGCAATGCCGTTAATCAATAACCGCCCGCTGGCGAGTTCATCCAGCACGCCGAGCTTTCTGGCACAGCGAACAATCGCCTCCCGCGCCTGCTCGCTGGTATATGACTTTCCGCTTAGCACTCGCGAAACGGTACTGACGGAATATCCCGTTGCCGCCGCAATTTGGTCCATTTTCAGCTTGCCGGACATTATGTGACCTCGCTCGCAATCAATATCTGCAAATTTTTGCAGACACAGTCATCTGATTTTAAAACAGAATTTTTGGTTGCAGGTGAAATTGATAATTAGCCTGCGAGCATTCTCACAAATTCCTTTTGTCTGTCCGTATCCCCTTACCTATTTTCGTTTTATCCGTCATTAGCTCTGAATAAGGTGTGACATGGAAAGCATAAGATTCGGCATTATTGGTGTGGGTAATATCGGCACGGTTCACGCTCGCTATTTGCTGGCAGGTACGGTGAAAGACGCGCAACTGACTGCGGTTTGCGATATTGACGAGAAAAAGCACGACGCCATCCGCCAGATTGTGGGTGATAAGGTCGACATCTTCAGCAACACCCACGACATGCTGCGCAGTGGGCTTATCGACGCGGTGATCGTCGCCACGCCGCATTACGATCACCCAAGCCTCTCGATCCTGGCGATGCAAAACGGCATTCATACGCTGTGCGAAAAACCTGCCGGGGTTTATACCGCACAGGTTCAGGAGATGAACGCCTGCGCCCGTGAGTCCGATGTGGTATTCGGCATCATGTACAACCAGCGTCCCAACCCGCTGTATCAGAAGGTCAAAGACCTGATCGACAGTGGCGAACTTGGCGACATCCGCCGCTCTAACTGGATTATCACCAATTGGTATCGCTCACAGAGTTACTACAACTCCGGTGGCTGGCGCGCCACATGGAAAGGTGAAGGCGGCGGCGTGCTGCTCAATCAGGACCCGCATCAGCTCGATCTCTGGCAGTGGCTGGTCGGTATGCCGGTACGACTGCGCGCCTTCTGCCAGTTCGGCAAGCACCGCCAGATTGAGGTGGAAGACGACGTTACCGCCTACGCCGAATATGCCAACGGCGCAACCGGCGTGTTCATCACCACCGTGGCGGAAACGCCGGGTACTAACCGCCTGGAAATCGCGGGCACCCGGGGAAAAATTGTCGTCGAAGAGGGCCGGTTGCGTTTCTGGCGGCTGCGCGAATCTGAAGACGCCTTCAATGCGCGCTGGCAAAACGGCTTTGGCGAGCCGGAGTGCTGGGAAGTCACCCTCCCCGTCGCCGCCGAATGCAGCGACCATCACGTGATCACCACCAATTTCTGTGCCGCTATTCTGCGCGGCGAACCCCTTATCGCTCCGGGCCTCGAAGGGATTCGCGGCCTGACCCTTTCCAACGCCATGCACCTTTCAACGTGGACCGACGGCTGGGTCGATTTGCCGTTTGATGAGCAGCGCTTCAAGCAGTTGCTCGACGAACGCATCGCCGCCTCGGTGGAAAAACTCGTCGAGAGCCGCACCCTCGACGCTTCCGGAACCTGGTAATGAGGAGCCAACATGTTACGTGTCGCAATTGTCGGAACAGGGAACATTTCGCACAACCACATTCAGGGATATCTGGAAATGGGCGCGCGCTGCCAGATTGTCGCGCTGGTCGATATCTATCCGGAAAAAGCACAGGAGAAAAAAACGCGCTACGGCTTGCAGGATGCCCGGGTTTACAGCAGCCACCAGCAGATGCTCGATGACGAACCGAACGTTGATATCGTTGATGTCTGCACCCCGCCGTACGTTCACGCGGAAATCAGCATCGACGCGCTACAGGCGGGAAAGCACGTGCTGTGCGAAAAACCCATGGCCGCATCACTGGAAGAGTGCGACGCGATGATTGCCGCCCAGCAGGCAAGCGGTAAAACGCTGTCGATTATCGCCCAGAACCGCTTCACCGACGCCTTCTGGCGTCTGAAAGCGGCGGTGGACTCCGGCCTTGCGGGGAAAATCTGCCACGCACAGGTCGATTCCTTCTGGTGGCGAGGCCACTGCTATTACGATTTGTGGTGGCGCGGCACTTGGGAAAAAGAAGGCGGCGGCTGCACGCTGAACCACGCCGTACACCACATCGACGCCATTCAGTGGATGCTCGGCTTCCCGAGCGAAGTGGTGGCAATGATGAGCAACGTCGCCCACGACAATGCCGAAGTGGAAGACCTGAGCGCCACTATTTTCAAATACCCTTCCGGCGCGCTGACCCAGCTTACCGCCTCGGTGGTGCATCACGGCGAAGATCAGAAGATGGTGATTCAGGGTGAAAAAGCGCGAATATCCGCACCGTGGGACGTTTTCGCCAGCCAGTCGGCAGACAACGGTTTTCCGCAAGATACGCATAACGCGGCGCTGGAAGATCAGCTGACCACGCTGTTTCGGATGACGCCACGCCTGCGCTGGACGCTGCACACCGGACAAATAGACAACGTCCTCACCGCGCTCGAGCAGCAGACGTCGCCGTTAGTGGACGGCGTACAGGGCAAGCGTTCGCTGGAAATCATCACCGCCATTTATAAATCAGCGATTACCCGCTCGGTGGTGACACTGCCGATTGCGCCTGACGATGCCTTTTATCGGACCGGTGGCCTGACCGCGCGTGCTCCGCATTTTTATGAAAAATCCGCCTCCGTCGCCAACTTCAGCGAAGTGGGTGCCATCCCACTCGGCAAAAATTTCGATACAGGAGCTGCATCATGAACAAGAACGACGGTATGAATTACGCCCCGACCGGCAAACCTCAGGCGGTGGTGAAGCCTGGCGAGTTTATTTTTGCCGCCGCCGCCCTCGATCACGGGCATATCTACGGCATGTGTAACGGGCTGGTTGAAGCCGGAGCACAGCTGAAATGGGTGTGGGATCCGGACCCGGTGAAGGTCGATAAATTTGTGCAGCACTATCCGCAGGCCCAGGTTGCCACCTCGCTGGAAACGCTGCTCAACGACCCGCAGGTGCAGCTCATCGCTGGCGCTGGCGTACCGTCTGAACGTTGCGCACTGGGGCTGAGAGTGATGGCCGCAGGCAAGGATTACTTCGTCGATAAAGCGCCGTTGACCACCCTCGAACAACTGGAAGACGCCAAAGCGATGGTGGCGAAAACCGGGCGTAAATACGCGGTTTACTACAGCGAGCGCCTGCACGTGGAAAGCGCCGTTTTTGCCGGGCAACTGGTGAAACAGGGCGCGATTGGTCAGGTCATTCAGACGCTTGGCACCGGGCCACACCGCGAAGGCGAAGGCCGCCCGGACTGGTTTTACGATCGTCGCTACTTCGGCGGCATTCTGTGCGACATCGGCAGCCATCAGATTGAGCAGTTCCTGTTTTACACCGGCAATGAAGAGGCGCACATCGTCGCCAGCCAGGTACGTAACGTCACGCATCCGCAGCATCCGCAATTCGAAGATTTCGGCGATGCAATGCTGGCCGGGGCTAACGGCGCAACGGGCTATTTCCGCTGCGACTGGTTCACGCCAGCAGGCTTGCCAACCTGGGGCGACGGCCGCCTGACGCTGCTCGGCACCGAAGGCTATATCGAAATCCGCAAATACATTGATCTGACACGCGGCGAACAGGACGTGGTGTATCTGGTGAATAAAGACGGCGAGCATCGCTATCCGGTGGCGGGCCAGGTGGGCTTCCCCTATTTCGGCGAGTTGATTAACGATTGCCTGAACCGCACCGAAAACGCCATGAGTCAGGCGCACGCCTTTAAGGCCGCCGAGCTGTGCGTGAAGGCGCAAATGCTGGCCAACGCCGGACGATAAGGAGGCCGCAATGAAAACGCTCAATGCCGCCATTATCGGCTGCGGCGCCATTCACACCTGCCACGTTGAAGCGCTACGCCAGACACCCGGCGTGGTGCTGCGGGCAATTGTCGATATCGACCCGGACAAAGGGCGGGCGCTGTCCGGCGAATACGACTGCGCCTTTTATCAGGATTACCGGGAAATGCTCTGTGATGTCGCCATCGACGTGGTGCACATTTGCACGCCGCATTATTTGCATAAACCGATGGTCCTGGCCGCGCTGGCGGCAGGGAAACAGGTGTTCTGCGAGAAGCCGGTTGGGATGAACATGGCCGATATCGTGGAAATGCGGGCCGCGGAAAAGCAGGCCGACGGGCGGCTTGGCGTGTGCTATCAAAATCGCCTGAACCCCACCAGCCTGGCGCTGCGTCAGCTTCTGAGCGAAAACGCATTAGGGCGGCTACTCAGCATTAATGCGTTTCTGACCTGGTCACGTACCCCACCTTATTACGCCAATAGCCCCTGGCGTGGACGTTACGCCAGCGAGGGCGGCAGTTTGCTTATCAATCAGGCCATTCACACGCTTGATCTCGTGCAGTGGTTTGGCGGCGGCGTGACGCGCCTGAAGGGTGTTGTCGACTGTGCACGGCTTGAAGACACCATCGATACCGAAGACACCGCCATGGCAACGCTGGAATTCAGCGGCGGCGCACGCGGGCTGTTTTTCGCCAGCAACAACCACACCCGGGACACACCTTTACAGCTGGACATCCATTGTGAACAAGGCGAGTTACAGCTGCGAGATAACACGCTTTGGCGCGTATCAGATGACAAACGGGTGATGATCGCCAGCGACGAAACACCCTACGGCCACAGTAAACGCTATTGGGGAAACGGTCATATCAACGCCATTCGCCAGTTTTATGACGCCGTTCGCAGCGACAGACACAGCGGCGTTACCGGCCTCAACGACGCGGCGAAATCGCTGCATATGGTGGAGGCAATTTATCGTTCGTCACAATTACGACAATGGGTCACGTTGCCCGAATAACAATGCACTTGCGGCTGTAATAAGATGCGGCACGCGCTGAAGAGGCGTGTGCCATAACCAAACAAATCAGCACGAGAATAATAATATGGCTAAACCTACTGAACGCAGAGTGGGTTACGGCGTGGCGATTGGCTACGGCGTAACCGATCTTTTTGGCGGGGGTGCTTTTGCCGTTATCGGCACCTGGTTACTCTTTTTTTACACCACCTACTGTGGCCTGTCGGTTTTAGAGGCAGGCTCTATCTTCGCGATAGCCCGCGTGATTGACGCGATCCTGAGCCCGGTCATGGGCTATGTGACGGACAACTTTGGCGATACCTGGCTGGGCCGTAAATTCGGTCGTCGCCGCTTTTTCCTGTTGTTAAGCGCCCCGTTGATGTTCCTGTACGCGCTGGTCTGGATCACCGACATGAGCTACTGGTACTACCTCGGCACCTACCTTTCCATTGAGCTGCTTTCAGCGATGGTGCTGGTGCCGTGGGAAACGCTGGCCGCTGAAATGACTAACCGCTTCAGCGAACGTACCCGTCTTTCCGGCGTGCGCATGATGTGCTCGCAGTTTGGCGGCCTTTTGGCGGTGTCCATCCCGGGCATCATCATGCAGTTTACCGGGAAAGATAATTCGCTGACCTATACTCTCACCGGCAGCGTTTTTGCCCTGATCTTCTTCATCGCGGTGTTCACCACTTGGGCCTGCACCTGGGAGGCCAAAGATGTGCGTGAAGAGTATGAATTTAAGCCCGTGAACAACCGGCAATCAGGGCTGTTCAATCACCTGAAATATCTGGTTATCGATCTGTTTTCATCGTTCAAAATCAAAGCCTTTCGCCAGCACATCATGATTTACATCTGCTCGTTCACCGCGATGGATGTGTTCGGTTCAGTTTTCACTTATTACGTGGTGTACGCGCTAGGTCGTGATGCCGGGGCTGTGTCGGGCCTGCTGACCATCGCCGCCTTTGTGTCCGTGCCGGGCACCTTCGGCTTTATGATGCTGATGAATAAGCTCGATATGACGCCATCCAGCGCGCTGCGGCTCTCCTACAGCTGTATTTTCGCGGTGCTGGCGTTCTTGTTTGTGGTGTACATCAACGATATCCAGGTGCCGACGCTGCTGTTCTCTGCGGTGTTTGTCGTGCTCGGCGCGGCCCGTGCGGGGCTGTATTACATTCCATGGAATATCTACAGCTTTATCCCGGATATCGATGAGATGGTGACCCGTCAGCGCCGCGAAGGCATTTTCGCTGGAGTGATGGTGTTGACCCGTAAAAGCACGGTGGCGCTGGCGATTATGCTGATTGGTATCGTGTTGCAGGAAAGTGGTTTTGTGAAAGGCGGCGGCACGCAGCCGGAAAGCGCCCTGCATGCGATTATCGGGCTGATGATTTTCGCCACCGCCGGGCTGTTGGCGATAAGCTTCTGGATGACCTTCAAATTCAAACTCACCCAGGCTTCGCACAAAACGCTGATAAAAGAGATAGCCCGCCGCAAACTCGGCGGCGCCTGCGAAGATTGCGATGAACAGACGCGCCAGGTCATCAAAGATTTGACCGGCCTCCCATACGACCAGGTCTGGGACGCAAGCCCGGAAAAACGCAAAAACGGTGCGGCTTTAGCGCCTGGAAGTTAACCTCTGGCGAATTTACAGTCCCTTACGCTATACTATCCCCGATATTGCCGGTCCAGTGCCTTCGGACCGGTTTTTTTAAGCGTTATTCCAATTCAATCAACGACTCAACCATCCTTCCGAGGTTCTGACCTTAACGGTTAGAAAAACTATGTTAAACAGTATATTAATCATACTCTGCCTCATCGGCGTCAGTGCGTTTTTCTCGATTTCCGAGATCTCGCTTGCAGCTTCCCGCAAAATCAAACTGAAGCTGCTCGCCGATGAGGGCAATATTAATGCACACCGTGTTCTCAAAATGCAGGAAAACCCCGGTATGTTCTTTACCGTGGTGCAAATCGGTCTTAACGCGGTTGCCATTCTTGGTGGTATCGTCGGTGATGCAGCCTTTTCCCCGGCCTTCCACAGCATCCTTATTAAGTACGTTTCAGCCGAGCTTGCTGAACAGATAAGTTTCATTCTGTCGTTCGTGCTGGTCACCAGTTTGTTCATCCTGATAGCTGACCTGACTCCGAAACGCATCGGTATGATTTCGCCCGAAGCCGTGGCTTTGCGGATCATCAACCCGATGCGCTTCTGCCTCTCAGTATTCCGCCCGTTGGTGTGGTTCTTTAATGGCATGGCGAACATGATTTTCCGCCTGTTCAAGCTGCCAATGGTGCGTAAAGACGACATCACCTCCGACGATATTTACGCGGTGGTGGAAGCCGGTGCGCTGGCAGGCGTGCTGCGTAAGCAGGAACACGAACTGATTGAGAACGTGTTTGAACTGGAATCGCGTACCGTGCCGTCGTCAATGACGTCGCGCGAAAACGTTATCTGGTTCGATTTGAACGAAGACGAACAAAGCCTGAAGAACAAAGTCGCGCAGCATCCGCACTCTAAGTTCCTGGTGTGTAAAGAAGATATCGACCACATCATCGGCTACGTTGACTCAAAAGACCTGTTGAACCGCGTGCTGGCGAACCAGAGTCTGGCGCTGGCGGGTGGCGTGCAGTTACGCAATACGCTGATTGTGCCGGATACCCTGACGCTCTCTGAAGCGCTGGAAAGTTTCAAAGCCGCCGGTGAAGACTTCGCCGTTATCATGAACGAATACGCGCTGGTGGTGGGCATTATCACCCTCAACGACGTGATGACCACGCTGATGGGTGACCTGGTCGGCCAGGGTCAGGAAGAGCAGATTGTGGCGCGTGATGAAAACTCATGGCTCATCGACGGTGGTACGCCGATTGAAGACGTGATGCGCGTACTGGATATCGACGATTTCCCGCAGTCGGGCAACTATGAAACCATCGGCGGATTCATGATGTTTACCCTGCGCAAAATCCCGAAACGCACTGATTTCGTGAAGTTCTCGGGTTATAAGTTCGAGGTGGTGGATATCGATAACTACCGCATCGATCAGCTACTGGTGACCCGCGTCGACAGCAAGCCCACGGTTCTGACGCCGAAACTGCCTGACGCTGAAGAGAAAGGCGCGGCATAAGTTTACGGCCCATAGAAACACTAACGGCTCCCTTTCGAGGAGCCGTTTTTTTTACGTCTTAACGACTGCATAGCACGTTGGTTGATTACGCCATCTCAGTTTGCAGACGCGTAACCTGACGGTTGATCTCGGACATGACAGAAAGATGCTGTTTGTCCTTCACTTTCGGGATAAGAATCTTGCCCTTATCAAATTCGAAAGCGCCCACGTCCTTGATGTACAACCGTCCACGAAACAGGATCTTCACGTACTTAGCCACCTGAAGTGGGTTGTACCGTTGGAAAATTTTCATTGTTATCTCCTGCTGAGTCTTACGCCCTTGCGACTCCACAATCGGGTCCGCGTTCCGGGGCGCAAAATTAATGCTCTATACCCAAGTAACTTCAAGATGCAGGCAGGCGGCAATCGAATGAATCCCGATGAGCTTACTCAAGTAAGTGATTCGGGTGAATGAGAGCAGCCAACAACCCTGCAACTTGAAGGGCGACGGGTATAAAACTATAGTCCATATCGACCGGGACACCCAGTCTGTAGAAGTTTATTTACCGTTTGATGACAGTAATTAAGAATAATCTATTCAGATTGGTGAATAAGGCAGTATAAGCCTTCATTTTTCCACGGTTATGTGCGGTCACCCGCAAACTGGCATCATGATTGCGGGAAAACCTAATAATTCGCACTTATGATTAAAGCTCAGAACCAAGTGGTCGGATCACCTGCATAAAATAAGGAAAACACCATGACCCTACGTAAGCTGATGGCGATTTCATGTCTGTTAATGCCACTGATGGCCTCTGCGCATAATTTCCAGAACGGTCAACGGGTGCCCGCTGTGGGCATCGCCGACCGTGGCGAACTCATTCTTGATAATGATGATTTTAGCTATAAAACCTGGAATAGCTCGCAGCTTCCTGGCAAAGTGAGAGTTGTACAACATATTGCTGGCCGTACATCTGCCAAAGAGAAGAACGCCACGCTTATCGAAGCGATTAAGTCCGCAAAATTCCCGCACGACAAATACCAGACCACCACCATTGTAAACACTGATGACGCCATTCCAGGTTCGGGGATGTTCGTGCGCAGCAGCATTGAGAGCAATAAAAAGCTCTATCCGTGGTCACAGTTTATTGTCGACAGCAACGGGCTGGCACGTAGCGCCTGGCAGCTTGAAGAAGGCAGTTCGGCAATTGTGGTGCTGAATAAAGAAGGCCGCGTGGAATGGACGAAAGACGGGGCGCTGACACAAGAGGATGTGCAGCAGGTTATCGCCCTGCTGCATAAGCTACTCGGTCAGTAGATTGATACCCTGAAGCCAGGGTTGAGAAACGCTTCACGCGGGGTGTAATCGAGGGTTTTGCCCTGCCAGTCGTGAACGTGCGCCCCGGCGGCCACCGCAACCGCGTGGCCCGCGGCAGTGTCCCAGACGTTGGTCGGCCCGAAGCGCGGATAAAGCTGCGCCTGCCCTTCTGCCACCAGGCAGAATTTAAGCGACGAGCCAATCGATGTGGTCTGGTGCTCACCGAGCTGATGCAAATACTCCGTCAGTTCGGCGTCGGCGTGCGAACGGCTGATCACCACCAGCGGCGGCCGGGCATCGCGCACGTGAATCTGATTGCGCACGCCGCACTCTTCTTTCCAGGCTTTGCCTTCGTGCGCGCTGTACATCACTTTCATCACCGGCGCATAGACCACGCCGAGCACCGGTTTCCCCTGTGCAATCAGGGCAATATTGACCGTAAACTCCCCGTTGCGCTTGATAAACTCTTTGGTGCCATCGAGCGGATCCACCAGCCAGTAGCGCTGCCAGTGCTGGCGGACGTCCCAACCCGGCGGGTCTTCTTCTGACAGCACCGGAATTTCCGGCGTCAGGGCATTCAGCCCGCTGACGATCACGCCATGGGCCGCAATATCCGCTGCCGTCACCGGGGAATCATCAGCTTTGCTGACGACGTCCATCGGCTGCGCCCCATCGTAAACCTGCATAATGGCATCACCTGCTTTCCGTGCAAGCTGACATACTTGTTCCAGCATTTTCCACCTCGTGTTAAGTAGAGTGGCGTTAACTCGTTGTTTTATTTATATCCTATCGCGGCCAATTGCGCTATCTGTGAAGCGTTGCCCGTTTCCTCGCGCAATTTTCTGGCAACCTTCACACTTCTGTAAGCAACAGGATGTATACCCTTTTGTCTTTTGTGCCCTCGATCAATGAAAGGACCCCTCTGATGATTAAGTTTAGCGCAACGCTCCTTGCCACGCTGATTGCCGCAAGTGTTCAGGCCTCGACCGTGGATTTGCGGATTATGGAAACCACTGACCTGCACAGCAACATGATGGATTTTGACTACTACAAAGATTCCGCCACGGAGAAGTTTGGTCTGGTGCGCACCGCCAGCCTGATCAACGCCGCGCGAGGTGAAGTACAAAACAGCGTGTTGGTGGATAACGGCGATGTGATTCAGGGGAGTCCGCTCGGCGATTACATGGCGGCGAAAGGGCTCAAATCGGGCGATGTGCATCCGGTTTACAAGGCGATGAATACGCTGGATTACGCGGTGGGTAATCTTGGTAACCACGAATTTAACTACGGACTGGATTACCTGCACAAAGCAATCAATGGCGCGAAATTCCCGTACGTTAATGCCAATATCATCGACGTTAAGACCAAAAATCCGCTGTTTACACCGTATCTGATTAAAGAGACCCAGGTTGTCGATAAAGACGGCAAGCCGCAGACCCTGAAAATTGGCTACATCGGCTTTGTGCCGCCACAGATAATGATATGGGATAAAACCAATCTTAGCGGCAAAGTGACGGTGAATGACATTACCGAAACCGCCCGCAAATATGTGCCTGAAATGCGTGAAAAAGGTGCCGATGTGGTGGTGGTTATCGCCCACTCCGGTCTCTCCGCCGACCCGTATCAGGCTATGGCGGAAAACTCCGTTTACTATCTCAGCCAGGTACCGGGCGTGGATGCGATCATGTTTGGTCACGCCCATGCGGTGTTCCCGTCGAAGGATTTCGCCAACATCAAAGGGGCGGATATCGACAACGGTTTACTTAACGGAATTCCGGCGGTGATGCCAGGCATGTGGGGCGATCACCTCGGGGTAGTGGATTTGGTGCTGAACAATGACGGCGGTAAATGGCAAGTGTCGCAGGCCAAAGCCGAAGCGCGGCCGATTTATGATGCCGTCGCAAAAAAATCCCTCGCCGCAGAAGACCAGAATATGGTGAAGGTGCTGAAAGCCGATCACGACGCCACTCGCGCGTTCGTCAGCAAGCCTATCGGCAAATCGTCCGACAATATGTACAGTTATTTGTCTCTTGTGCAGGACGATCCCACCGTTCAGGTGGTGAATATGGCGCAGAAAGCCTACGTAGAGCACTTTATTCAGGGCGATCCGGACCTGGCGAAACTGCCGGTGCTTTCCGCCGCCGCACCGTTTAAAGCCGGCGGACGTAAAAACGATCCGGCCAGTTTTGTCGAAGTAGAAAAAGGCCAGCTCACCTTCCGTAACGCCGCCGATTTATATCTCTACCCGAATACGCTGGTGGTGATGAAAGTCAGCGGCAAAGAGGTGAAAGAGTGGCTGGAGTGCTCCGCAGGGCAGTTCAATCAGATTGACGTGACCAGCAGCAAACCGCAGTCGCTGATCAACTGGGACGGTTTCCGCACCTATAACTTCGACGTTATCGACGGCGTGGATTACCAGATTGATGTCAGCCAACCGGCGCGCTATGACGGCGAATGCCAGAGCATTAACCCGAAAGCAGAACGCATCAAAAACCTGACCTTTAACGGCAAACCTATCGATCCGACTGCAACATTCCTGGTGGCGACCAATAACTACCGCGCTTACGGCGGCAAGTTTGCCGGAACCGGCGACAGCCATATCGCTTTCGCCTCACCAGATGAGAACCGTTCAGTGCTGGCGGCATGGATCGGTGCGGAATCGAAAAAACAGGGCGAAATCCATCCGGCTGCGGACAACAACTGGCGCTTAGCGCCGATTCATTCGGCCACACCGCTGGATATTCGTTTTGAAACGTCACCGACGGAGAAAGCCGCGGCGTTTATCAAAGACCACGCGCAGTATCCGATGAAAAAAGTCGGCACCGACGATATCGGTTTTGCGGTCTATCAGCTTGATTTAAGCAAGTAACCCAGTAATCGTAGATGCTGTTATGCCATGCAAGCATTTTCCATGTGTTGTGTGGCATCGAACGGGCGTCCTGATTTCAGGACGCCATACGCTACCTGCGCCAGCTTTCGCATCATTGCCCCGATTATCAACTTCGCGCTCTTCCCGTTCTTTTCCAGCCTTTCCCTGAACACCCGGCCCCATTCCGTTTTGTACAGCGTCACCATCGCCGGCATGTACAGCGCCCGTCTCAGTGACACGTGCCCCATTTTGCTCATCCGGCTCACCCGACGGATACTGCTCCCTGATTCATGCTGCTTTGGCGTCAGCCCCGCGAACGCCGCGAACTGCCTCGCTTCCCTGAACCGCTGTGTCAGTCCTGCATAAGCCAGCAGCACCGCCGACGTCTTCGGCCCGATGCCCGGGATACTGTCCAGCAGCTTACGCCGGTCTTTCATATCCGGGTCATTATCCGTCAGGTCCTTTATCTGTTTTTCAATGCGCTTCAGCTCCGTCTCCAGCCACAGCAGATGCATATCGATACTCGGCAGCTGAACGTCCCGGGCACTTTCCCGACGGTTTTGCTCCTGAACGTGCATCTCCGTCAGCGCCTGATGGCGCAACACCAGCGCCCGCAGGGCCCGCTCCAGCGGATGCGGGGCTTCCCATATCGCCGGGCGTTTTTCCCGGCAAAAATAGGCCAGCTGACGGGCATCCACCGCATCCGTTTTGCTCCGTATCCCCTGACTCTGGATAAAAGCTTTACTGAGCAGCGGATTGATAATGGAGACCTGATACCCCGCATCACTGAGATGCGCGGCGACATCTTCCATGTACGTCCCGGTGGCTTCCATACAGATGTGAGCATGCATGACCAGGTGCTGATGCAGCCAGCTGATCAGTTCATCATGACCTTTGGGCGTGTTAGCGAATTTCTTGCTGCGGTGACGGCCATCAGGACGCAACATATCGACATCGAGTTTGGCTTTGGCAACATCAATGCCGATGAAGTGAAGTGTGTTTTCCATCGTATAACCATCCTTGCGAATGCGGGGTACCGGGTGACCCGGTCCATGATACTGTTCGGTTTATCAGATGTGGAGAAGGGCAGTCCGGTGCAAATTATCTACGACACAGATTCTGGGATCTAAGGCCCGGCACGGCATCCGGACTGCCTGGCAAAAAGAACTGGCCGGTTCTCTTTGCACAGAAAAGATAATACAAGGCCCGGCAAGCGTTAGCGCCGCCGGGCAATTCCTGCTTTAAATCGGTCATTCACGCCGCGCGCTCATCCCAGTGTGCCATCACCTGCGGCAGGTTCAGCTCGATCCAGTCCGCCAACGCTTCCACTTTCTCACTCACCTGCACACCGAGCGGCGTGAGGCTGTATTCCACATGCGGGGGCACCACGGGGTATGACACTCTATCGATAAAGCCATCCATCTCCAGCGCCTGTAAGGACTGTGCCAGCATCTTCTCGCTGACGCCGCCCATTTTTCGACGCAGGTCGCTGAAGCGATGGGTGCCATCGCGTAGCGCGACCAGAATAAGCACGCCCCAGCGGCTGGTCACATGCTTGAGCACGTCCCGGGACGGACACTGTTCGGCAAACAAATTGCCATCGCGCAGCTGTTCACTGAGGGTCGGATTCGCCATTTTCATACTTACCTTTTTGTACGTACTTACTAAAAGTTAGTTCTGGTGTTAGCGTATCACAACTGAAGACAAACACGAAGGAGTCACCTGATGATCGCAATTACCGGCGCTACCGGCCAACTGGGCCAACTTGTTATCGACAACCTGCTGAAAACTGTTCCCGCCAACCAGCTGGTCGCCATTGTGCGTAATCCGGCGAAAGCCCAGGCGCTGAGCAACAAAGGCATCATCGTACGCCAGGGTGATTACACCGACGAAGCCGCGCTTAAATCCGCGCTTCAGGGCGTAGACAAACTGCTGCTGATTTCCGGCAGCGAAGTGGGGCAGCGCGCTGTGCAGCACCGCAACGTCATCAACGCCGCGAAAACCGCGGGCGTGAAATTCATTGCCTACACCAGCCTCCTCCATGCTGACAAATCCCCATTGGGCCTGCACGTTGAGCACATCGAAACCGAGAAAATGCTCACTGAATCCGGTATCGCGTACACCCTGCTGCGTAACGGCTGGTACACCGAAAACTATCTCGCCAGCGCGCCTCCGGCCATTGAGCATGGCGTGTTTATCGGGGCTGCGGGTGACGGAAAAATTGCCTCAGCGACCCGCGCCGATTACGCTGCCGCCGCAGCACAGGTGATAAGCGCAGAAGGCCACGCCGGAAAAGTGTATGAGCTGGCGGGTGACAGCGCGTGGACGCTCAGCGAACTGGCCGCCGAACTGAGCAAACAGAGCGGTAAAAACGTGAGCTACCAGAATCTGAACGAAGCGGATTTTGCCGCCGCGCTGAAAGGTGTCGGCCTGCCTGCCGGACTGGCAGATATGCTGGCGGACTCTGACGTTGGCGCCTCAAAAGGCGGCCTGTTTGATGACAGCCGCACCCTCAGTAAGCTTATCCAGCGCCCAACAACCCCGTTGTCTGAAAGCGTCAAAAGACTCCTGTAAAATTTAACAAGCGGCTATTTTTGTGGCGCGCCCACGGGGTATCTTCGATAATGACGGGATATTCCGTGGGAGGTCAGCGTGCAGGGTGTTCCTCAGCAATTCACAGACGAGCGAGACAGTGCCAGCTTCCGCCATCTGGCTCAGGTGCCAGGGGTGGAGCTTTATCATGCCCATATCTCGCATTATGCCTTTGAACCGCATACCCACGAAGCCTTTGGTATCGGCGCCATTGAACTCGGTGCCGAACGTTTTCGCTATCGCGGTACCCAGTATGTGGCGCCGGTCAATTCCGTTGTCACCATGAACCCGGACGAGCTGCATACGGGTGAAGCAGAAACCGCCGACGGCTGGCGCTATCGGATGGTGTATCTGGAACCGGATTTACTTGAAGAAGTGACCGGCATTCGCCATTGGTGGTTCAGCGATGTGGTCCGTCACGACGCCCAACGATCCGCCCTGCTTTGCCAGCAAATTTATAACCTGTGGAATACCGATGACCCACTGGCACAAAAAGGGATGTTGCTCGATCTTATCGAGACCTTCCGCCCCTTCGCCCACCATGCTCCGCATTTGCATGAAGCGCCCCACCGTTTCGAGCGCGTTCGCGACTATCTGCACGACAACTATATGCATACCGTGACCCTCGACGATCTGGCCGCCGTGGTGTCGCTGAGCCCGTACCATTTTCAGCGTCAGTTCAAGGCCCGTTATCACGTTTCGCCACACCAAATGCTGATGGCAATTCGCCTGTGGCGTGCCAAAGATTTTCTGACCTACGGCATGCCTGCCGCCGAAGTGGCTGCCGCTACTGGCCTGACCGATCAGTCACACCTTACCCGCGCTTTTACCCATCGCTACGGCATCACGCCCGTTCGCTACCAGAAACAGGTTTTCATGCGCTAATGCGCAACCTCATACAATACGCCCCGCCACCGCACTTCCTACACTGCGCCTGTTGACTAAGAAGGTGCAGAACATGATGAGTGGTGTGTTGTACGCCCTGCTGGCGGGGTTGATGTGGGGTTTGATTTTCGTCGGACCGCTACTGGTGCCCGAATATCCGGCAGTATTGCAGTCGATGGGGCGCTATCTGGCGCTGGGGTTAATCGCCCTGCCGCTGGCGTGGCTCGGACGCGCGAAGCTCAAACAGCTCAGCAAAAGTGACTGGCTTACGGCGCTGGGCCTGACCATGATGGGCAACCTCATTTATTACGTCTGCCTGGCCAGCGCCATTCAGCGCGCGGGCGCACCGGTTTCAACGATGATCATCGGCACGCTGCCGGTGGTGCTTCCGGTATTTGCCAATCTGCTGTACAGCCATCGCGATGGCAAGCTCTCCTGGCTGAGCATGGCGCCCGCCCTGGTCTGCATCGCGCTGGGATTGGTATGCGTGAATATCGCCGAGCTGCGCCATGGCCTCGTTGATTTCAGCTGGTGGCGTTACGGGAGCGGGATCGGTCTGGCGTTAATATCCGTCGTTTGCTGGGCGTGGTACGCACTGCGCAACGCGCGCTGGCTGCGTGAAAATCCGGATAAGCACCCGATGATGTGGGCGACAGCACAGGCGCTGGTGACGCTGCCTATGTCGCTGCTGGGCTACGTGCTTGCCTGTTTGTGGCTCAGCGGCCAGGGACACTCTTTCCCGCTGCCGTTTGGGCCGCGACCAGAGGTGTTTATCACGCTGATGATAGTCATCGCCGTGTTCTGCTCATGGGTGGGGGCGCTGTGCTGGAATATCGCCAGCCAAAGGCTGCCGACGGTGATTCTTGGGCCGTTGATCGTCTTCGAAACGTTGGCCGGGCTGCTGTATACCTTTATGCTGCGCCAGAGCTTTCCACCGCTGCTGACGTTCACCGGCATTGCGCTGCTGGTGGTCGGCGTGGTTATCGCCGTGCGCGCCAAGCTGCAAAAGCCGCTTATTCAGGCCCTTGAATAAGGACCTGACGGGATCATTAGTGTCCGGTCACGACGGCCGCAGCAACAGGATTGTCAGACTGTGCAACAATGGCGGTACGTGCAACAGGGTGCGCACCGTTACTGCCGGTAGCGACAGCCATTTCAGCTGGGTGATCGGATGAAGCAATGACCGCGCCACGTTCAACAGGATGTGCGCCGTTACCACCGGTCGCCGCGGCCATTGCCACAGGATGGTCGGAGCCCGCCACAACGGCTGTTCTGGCAATCGGATGATTTGCGAAAGCAGGGAGACTCACGACGGCGAAGGTTAAAGCCAGGATGGTTTTTTTCATAATAATACCTCTAATAAACGCAATTTTAACGACAAAATCCAAAACGCCATTTCATCGAAATTCATTTAACAGTTTCTAACCTTCGCGAAATCTCTGCAAAGTCTAATCCATTTAAAATTGAATTTAGCGGGACGGTATTACTGAAGAGCACTCAGGCCCTTTAAGAAAGAGCCTGAGTGTAGGGAGGACGATTGTCGAACTACGCGGTACGTTTCTTACTAAGCACCCACCAGCCCAGGCCAAGCACCACAAACCACAGCGGCGTGACGATCAGCGCCTGTCGGGTATCTTCCTGCAACGTCAACAACACAATCACGAACACGAAAAACGCCATACAGACCCAGCACATCATCTTGCCGAGCGGCATTTTGTATTTTGACGCTTCATGCAGCTGCGGACGCTGTTTGCGGTAGACCAGATACGAACACAGAATAATGGTCCACACGAACATAAACAGAATGGCCGACACGGTGGTGATCATTGTGAACGCGGCGATTGCGCTTGGATTCACGTACAGCATCACCACCCCACCCAGCAGGCAGATGCAGGAGAAGGTCAGCCCTTTCGCCGGAACGGCGCGCTTAGAGAGCCTGGCAAACGCTTTTGGCGCTACGCCGTCCTGCGCCAGCCCGAACAGCATACGGCTGGTCGAGAACACGCCGCTGTTCGCGGACGATGCCGCAGAGGTCAGCACCACAAAGTTGATGATGCTCGCCGCCGCAGGCAGGCCAACCAGCACGAACAATTCAACGAACGGGCTCTTATCCGGCACCACGGAACCCCATGGCGTGACGGACATAATCACCACCAGCGCGAACACGTAGAACATGATGATGCGGATGGGAATGGAGTTGATCGCGCGCGGCAGCGATTTCTCCGGGTCTTTCGTTTCGGCAGCCGTGGTGCCCACCAGCTCAATACCGACGAAGGCAAACACCGCTATCTGGAACCCGGCGAAGAAGCCGCTAATCCCTTTCGGGAACCAGCCGCCGTTATTCCACAGATGGTCGAACGAGGCCTGTACGCCGCTTGGGGACGTGAAGTGCGTCATCACCATGACCAGACCGACAATCACCAGCCCGACGATGGCAACGATTTTGATCATCGCGAACCAGAACTCCATCTCACCGAACATTTTCACGGTGGCGAGGTTCAGGCCCAGCAGCAGAAGGATAACCGTCAGCGATGCGACCCAGTCTGACAATCCGGGGAACCAGAATTGCGCATAGGAGGTAATGGCGACGACATCAGCCATTCCGGTCACCACCCAGCAGAACCAGTAAGTCCAGCCGGTAAAGTATCCCGCCCACGGTCCGAGCAGGTCGGCGGCGAAATCACTAAAGGATTTGTATTCGAGATTCGACAGCAGCAATTCACCCATTGCACGCATGACGAAAAAGAGCATGAAGCCGATAATCATATAAACGAAGATTATCGACGGCCCGGCCAGACTGATGGTTTTACCCGAGCCCATAAACAGCCCGGTGCCGATGGCGCCGCCGATAGCGATTAGCTGAATGTGCCGGTTGGAGAGATTGCGCCGAAGTGACTGTTCGGTCGATGCCTCTTCGTCGGCAGCGACTTTTATCTGATCTACCATGTGATTTCTTCCTGTTGTTCCTGTTGTGTTGTGCTGGCTCTGCGGCCATTGAATACATCTGTCGATGTTTCAGTTTTAAGACGGATCGATAGTAGGAAAGAATCGGCGGGTTGAATACTAAGAAATGAATATAATGTTAATAAGATGTTTGAAGTGAGTGTTATATCACTCTACTTACGCGAAACAGCTCACAAAAATACACTGACTTTGCGACAATGCAAGATTAAATGCTAACAAATTTCTAACTTAGGGATTTTACGCTACTTTTTGACATCCTCTCCCGCGAACGGGAGAGGATCAGCTGACTTACAGGATTTCGAGCAGTTCGACTTCGAAAACCAGAGTGCTGAATGGTGGGATCGACGCGCCAGCGCCACGCTCGCCGTAAGCGAGGTTTTGCGGGATAGTCAGTTCCCATTTGGAGCCAACCGGCATCAGGGTCAGGGCTTCGATCCAGCCAGGGATCACACCGTTAACCGGGAATTCAGCGGGTTCGCCGCGTGCGACGGAGCTGTCAAACACGGAGCCGTCAATCAGCTTGCCGGTGTAGTGAACGCGTACGCGGTCGGTACGTGCCGGGATTGCGCCTTCGCCCTGATTAAGAACGCGGAACTGCAGGCCGGATTCGGTGCTGCTCACGCCGTCTTTCTCACGGTTTTCTTCCAGGTATTTCACGCCTTCTGCAGCCATGGCTTCGAATTGTTCGCGACGCACGGCATCAGCACGTTCGTGAATTTCACGCAGCGCACGGTGAACCACATCCACCGGAACCTGCGGCTGTTTGCCTTCCAGCGCATCAGCAATACCAGCAACCAGTGCTTCTGGCAGCAGGCCCTGCAGGCCGGATTCGCTAAGCTGTTGTCCTACCTGGAGGCCGATTCCGTAACTAGCCTGGGCTTCAATGGTGTCAAAAGTCGGGGTTGCCATGGTCTTTCCTTTCATCGGATGAAAATCAGCGGGCAGCATAACAGCCAGGCCGCATCGGGTAAAACTTTGTCTCGGCAGAATTATGTATATACTGAGGGACAAAACAGGGAAACGCGGAGCAGGAGGTGACCCATGCCCGGGCGATTCGCACTACAACCTACGTTGTTAAAAATCTGGCATGCACCGGATAATTTCACACTGATGGACCCGCTGCCACCGCTGCACCGTCGCGGTATCATTGCGGGTTTTCTGCTGGTCATCATCGGCTTTCTGCTTCCCTCTGATGATAATGCGCCTGTCCAACAGCCAGTGAGCCGGAATGCGCAGCTCGATATCCAGTCGCAGTCTCAGCCGCAACAGGGCAATCTACAGCAGCCGCTGCCACCGCTGGTTTCCATACCGCCGGTAAACGATCCAGGCCAGGCCGCGCCTGCCGCCCCGGAAGTGGTTCAGGAAGAACAGCCTGACGAACAGCCGCAGACGGTGCAATCACAGCCACAATCTGAGCCTCAGGCACAAACCGCGCCTGCGCAGACACAATCTGCGCCAGGTATTGAGCAGCAGTGGCGCAGCTATCGCGTAGAGTCAGGCAAAACTCTGGCACAACTGTTCCGCGACCATAATCTGCCGCCGACCGATGTCTATGCGATGTCAAAAGTGGAAGGTGCCGGAAAGCCGTTGAGTTCACTGCAGGCCGGGCAAATGGTTCAGGTTCGCCAGAATGCTAACGGCGTGGTGACAGGGCTCACCATCGATAGCGGCGGCGGACAGCAGGTGCTGTTTACCCGTCAATCTGACGGCAGCTATATCCGCGTTCGCTAACGCTTTTGCCCGGTAACGCAGCGCTTACCGGGCCAGTTTCACCCTTTCTGCTTGTTCACCCACCGAATCCCCGTACATACCAGCACCAGCACCACAAAACCGTCGCCGCGCCAGCACGAATAGCAGCAGTAACAAGCCTGCGAACAGGAAACGATAGCCTGCAAAGATGATTTTTGAAGGGATGTCGGGGGAATAGCTACTGTGGGCAGGTATGGGGCAAGTGCAGAAAAGCAAAACGCCGGCACAAGGCCGGCGTTTCGTCGTTGTTACAGAGTAATCAAATTACGCTGAAACGACGTTTACGACCAGTTTAGCGAACACTTCGCTGTGAACCTGGAAGTCCACTTCGTGCTCACCAGTGGTACGCAGAACGCCGTTCGGCATGCGAACTTCGCTCTTAGCAACAGCCACGCCAGCAGCAGTAACTGCATCAGCGATGTCGCGAGTACCGATAGAACCGAACAGTTTACCTTCGTCGCCTGCTTTAGACGCGATGGTAACGGTGCCCAGTGCGTTGATTTTCTCAGCGCGAGCTTCAGCTGCAGACTGAACGTCAGCCAGTTTGGCTTCCAGTTCAGCACGGCGTGCTTCGAAGAATTCAACGTTTTTCTTGGTAGCTGGAACAGCTTTACCCTGTGGAACCAGGAAGTTACGAGCGTAGCCCGCTTTAACGTTTACCTGATCACCCAGGCTGCCCAGGTTTGCTACTTTATCAAGCAGAATAACTTGCATTACCTTATCCTCTCAAAGTCGTGTTAATGGACTGTGGCCGATTACTGATGACGATCAGTGTACGGCAGCAGGGACAGGTAGCGAGCGCGCTTGATGCAACGAGCGAGCTGACGCTGGTATTTTGCACGAGTACCGGTGATACGGCTCGGGACAATTTTACCGCTTTCGGTAATGTAGTTTTTCAGCGTAGCGATGTCTTTGTAATCAATCTCTACAACGCCTTCCGCGGTGAAACGGCAGAACTTGCGACGACGGAAATAACGTGCCATTTGGCTAGTCTCCAGAATCTATCAATTCAATCTGCTCGGCATGCAACACCATTTTGCTCAGACCATTTCGTGCCTTGTGGCAACTGATAAAGCCCTGAACGGTGATTTGCGTGCCGACCGTTATACTGTGAGTAATGGCCTGGTTCTCATGTCCGCTAATAATAACGGGCATTTGACACCATGCCTGCCGGTGAAAACCGGCTTCCTCCTGCATAGATCGGTGCTCAAGCACGAACTGGCAGTGAGGAATTCCTGAGGGGCTAACCTTTCTAAGTGGCGCCCTGCACACTGTGCCGGACAACGCCAGACGGTTGGCCATCAGCGATTACTCTTCAGAATCCCCAGCTTCAGCATCATCTGTGGTTTCATTTGCGAAATCATCGCGACGCTCACGGCGCTCGTCTTTCGCTTTTACCATCGGAGATGCTTCAGTCTCAGCGTGTTTAGTACGCATAACCATGCTGCGGATAACGGCATCGTTGAAGCGGAAGTTTGTTTCCAGCTCATCGATAACTTCCTGCGGCGCTTCAACGTTCAGCAGAACGTAGTGAGCTTTATGCAGTTTGTTGATCGGGTAAGCCAGCTGACGGCGGCCCCAGTCTTCCAGACGGTGGATCGTACCTTCTGCTGCAGTGATTGCACCAGTGTAACGCTCGATCATACCCGGAACCTGTTCGCTCTGGTCAGGATGGACCATAAAAACGATTTCGTAATGACGCATCGAATTGCTCCTTACGGATTATTCAGCCTCCTGTCTGGGTCAGCCGCGGCCCATGGAGGCAAGGAACGTGGTTAAAGGGCGGCTGAAAAATTGACGCGTAATCATACTTGCAGGCCCTGAATAACTCAAGGTGATTGCACAAATAATTCGCACGAAGCGCAAAGAGGAAGAAAGTCAGTGGTTTAAAATCAACCAACACTGAATGCGCCAATTTTTTGAACAACTGCATCAGAAATGGTCGCTATTTAATCAACCTGGAGGGATTACACTTAAATCATACCAGGACCGAAGCCACGAGGAGACTTCACCGTAACGCGCAGGCTGTATGGAGTCACTATCATGAAAAACATCGCAATCGCCGTAATGGCTGCAGTTTTGCTCAGTGCAAACGCGATGGCAGCCATCAAGATAGACGGCCGACAGGCCAGAAATATGGACGATGTGCAGAGCTTAGGCGTCATTTACATTAATCATAACATCGCCACCGAAAGCGAAGCAGATCAAGCCTTGAGTGAAGAGAGTGACGCCCGTGGCGCCAAATACTATCACCCAATCCTTATCCATGAACCCGGCAGCAATGGCCTTATTCACGCCAGTGCTGACGTTTACCGCTAGCACCAGGAAAACCATAGAACGTATTTGCCCTGACTCAACGCTGCCCCCGTTTTTCGGGGGCTTTTTTTTGTACGGCAGGAACTGAAAACTTACTTCTGGCCAGTCTCTTTTTGCCCATAGTAGGCACTCGGCCCATGCTTGCGATTAAAATGTTTCTCCATCAACCAGCTATCAATAGGCTTGAGCTGCGGATTAATCCCCTGCGCCAGCCACGCCATTTTCGCTACTTCTTCCATGACTACCGCGTTATGGACCGCTTCATGCGCATCTTTGCCCCACGCAAAAGGACCATGCTGCCAGACGACTACACCAGGCGTATGCAACGGCGGGGCTTCACCGAGTGTTTCGATAATCACCTTGCCGGTGTTGAGCTCGTAATCCCCCTGCACTTCCGGCTCACTTAACGGGCGAGTGCAGGGAATATCGCCAAAGAAGTAATCTGCATGCGTTGTGCCCAGCGCCGGGATAGAAAGACCGGCCTGCGCCCACGCAGTAGCATGCGTTGAGTGTGTATGAACCACGCCGCCGATGTCGGGATACTGACGGTACAGCGCCAGATGTGTGGCGGTATCGGAGGAGGGACGATAGCGGCCTGCCAGCACATTGCCCTGGAGGTCGACCACGACGATATCATCGGCAGTCATGGCTTCATATGCTACACCGCTCGGCTTAATGGCTACCCACCCGTGTTTGCGATCAATGGCGCTGACGTTCCCCCAAGTAAATGTCACCAGACCAAACCGTGGTAAATCCATGTTAGCGGCGAAAACCTGCTGCTTAAGCCGTTCCATCAGCGGCCTCCACCAATCCAGCATTTGCCATGCGCGTGAGCACCCAGTCGCGGGCTTTTATCACTTCAGCCAGAGGGTCTTCTGCCGTTTCGCTCCACATTTCAATCAAATATGGTCCGTGGTAGCCGCTCTGTTTTAACGTACTGAAGCATTGTTCAAAATCCACGACACCCGTGCCAAACGGCACATTTTTGAAGACGCCCGGTTGTGTATCTTTGACGTGAACCGCCACGATATGCCCAATGCCCGCCTGCAGTTCCATTTGCACATCGTTTTCCCATGCCGACAAGTTGCCAATATCCGGGTAAATCTGGAACCACGGGTTATTGAGATAATGGGCGTACCCCAACGCTTTGCTGATGGAGTTCATCAGCGGGTAATCCATAATTTCCATTGCCAGCGTCACCTGCGCCCGGCTCGCCATTTCAACGCATTCTTTCAGCCCTTCGCGAAAACGGCGGCGCGTTTCATTGTTCGCCTGCTGGTAATAGACGTCATAGCCCGCCAGTTGAATCACCCGAATACCGACATCCTGCGCGAACTGAATCGCCTGGCGCATAATCGTCAGGCCCTGCTGGCGCACCGCATCGTCCTCACTGCCGAGCGGAAAACGACGATGGGCGCTCAGGCACATCGACGGCACCCGCACGCCGGTTTCGGCGACGGCGTTAATTAACGCGAGCTTTTGCTCACGGCTCCAGTCAAGGCGCGAAAGGCGCGCATCGGTCTCATCAATCGACATTTCGACGAAATCAAAACCCAGCGTTTTGGCGAGGCCCAGACGCTCCAGCCAGCACTCCCCGGCGGGGAGCGCTTTCTCATAGATACCGAGTGGAACCTGTTTCGACAACATAGCCGCTCCTTAGCCCCACAGCTGGGCGATAGACCGCTTGAACTGACGCGCGGCCTCGACCGGATCTTTTGCATCACGAATGCTACGCCCGGCGATAAATACATGGATGGGAATACCTTTAAACAACGGTAAATCTTCCAGGGCCAGACCACCGGTCACGGTAACCTTAAAACCCATATCTGCAAGGCGTTTGATAGCGGTAATATCTGCGTCACTCCACGCCACTCCCGCCGCCTGTGCATCACGACTACGGTGATAAACCACCTGCTGAATACCCGCCTGATGCCACTCCTGTGCCTGTTCCCATGTCCAGAATCCGGTCAGTTCTATCTGCACATCGCCGTTAAATTCTTTTGCTACGTCCAGCGCACCTTTGGTGGTGTTGATATCCGCGCAGCAAATCACCGTTATCCAGTCAGCATTGGCTTCAAAGCACATCCGCGAGAGGATTTTTCCGGCGTCGGCAATTTTGGCATCCGCCAGCACAATCTTGTGCGGATACAGCGCTTTCAAATCACGCACGGCACGAACGCCTTCGGCCACGCAAAGAATGGTGCCGACCTCAATGATATCGACTTCTTCGGCGATCAATCGCGTAGTGGCATACGCATCGGCCATGCTCTGGTTATCCAGCGCAACCTGCAACATCGGTAATGAAGAGCTCATAGTATTTCCTTGTTAAGCACACGCCGCAGTGGCGCTATCAATGAGGTCCAGCACGTCCAGCTCGGTACGGCAGGCGCGTAAACGGTCGAAATTGGCTTCGTCTTCAAACAGATTAACGATTTGCATGATGCCCACTTCCTGATGGGTGTTGGCATCCACCGCTGCCATGGTGATGAGGATATCCACCGGGTCGTTATCTTCATGGTTAAACGCCAGCGGCTCCCGCAGCGTGACCAAGGCAAAACCCGTTTTCTTCACGCCCTCTTCCGGGCGACCATGCGGCATGGCGAGGCCTGGTGCGATGACAAAATACGGGCCGTGCTGCGCCACGCCATCCAAAATGGCCTGGTAATATCGCGGCTCGACAACGTCTGCCTTGACCAGTAAATCGACGCCCAGCTTTACCGCCTCCTGCCAAGTATTGGCCTGAGCCTGAAGCAGAATCGAGCGGTTATCGGCCAGCGAATCACGTAGTTTCATGCCGCGTCCTTATTTCAGGTCTTGAGGAAAATGCGCGGTAATCACTTCCATCAGCTTTGGTCCAAAATCCGCCGCTGACAGCATGTTGCGCACGCCGACCACATGTTTATTGCCCGTTACCGTGATTTCACCGGCGATGTGCGTTGAAGCAATAATGACGTCAGCCCCGCTCAGCTCACTTTTGTATTCGCCCACCGCACAGCTGTTCACTGAGTGATCGACCCCCTGCTGCGTCAGGAACTGATCCACTTTCATCTTCATAATCATGGAACTGCCCTGCCCGTTACCGCATACCGCCAGAATTCGTACCGTCATAATCCAGATCCTTTTAGTGGGCAGAAGACTCTGCCAGTTGTTTTTCTGCGTCTTCTTCGGCACGCAGCGTGCGGCCAGCGAAGACCATATACGCCAGAGAAATCAAGATAATGACCGCCATAAAGACGATGCCAATAGAGACGAAGCCCTGCATCATCGGCGGAGCCAGAATCGACCAGTCCGCCATACCCATCCACGCGCTCATACCGGTGAGTTTGATGGCCCAGACACAGCCGAAAATCTCAATCATGCCCATCACCAGACAAATTTTGAGCGCAGCGCGCCAGCCGCCAAAGTGGTTAGCAAAGACGCCAATGGTGGCGTTAGAGAAGAACATTGGAATGAAACCGGGAATAATCATGATCGACGATCCGCAGCCGATGAGGATGCCAACGGCAATCAGCTGGCCAACGGTGCCCCAGATGAAGCCCCAAACCACAGCGTTCGGCGCGAAGCTGTAGATAGCAGCGCAGTCGATGGCCAGCACAGCGCCAGGGATCAGGCGCTGCGATATTCCGTTGAAGGCTTCGGACAGCTCAGCCACAAACATGCGCACGCCCTGCACGATAATGAATATTGCCACTGCGAACTGGAAACCGGTTTGCAGGATGTAGACGGTCCAGTGCACTTTGCCCGCCATCGCCTGCACCACATCGATACCGAAGGAAAGCAAGATGGCGCCGAAGAACACGGTCATGACAATTGCCGTAGACACGATATTGTCGTGGAAAATATTCAGCCAGCCAGGCAGCTTCAGATCTTCAACGCTCTCCTCTTTCTTACCGAGGTACGGCGCAATTTTGTAGGCAATCCAGGAGGCAAACTGCTGTTGGTGGCCAATAGAGAAACCGCAGTTGTCGGTGACCTCCTGCGTCGGCTTGTACATCATGTTGGAAGTGATGCCCCAGTAGAGTGACACCAGTACCGCAGTGCAAATAATGGTGGTCCACATCGGGTAACCGAGTATGTAGAAGAACACGGCAATCAGCCCTGCCTGCTGAAACATGATGTGCCCGGTCAGCATGATGGTACGGATACCGGTGATGCGCCGAAGCAGGACATAAATAATATTCAGCGCCAGTGCCAGAAGTACCGCGTAACCCACCCAGCTATAGGCATCTCCCATACGCTCGATAGTCGCCATCATCGACGCGTAGGTATCTGAAATAGCGCCATTAATGCCATACACTTCCGACATTTTTGCCACCACCGGCTTGAACGTGCCGGTCAAAATCCCCGACCCCGCCTGCAGCAGCATGAAGCCGATAATGGTTTTGATGGTGCCTTTAATGATTACGCTCACGCTCTTACGCAGCAGGATGTAGCCCAGACACGTCACTATCCCCAGCAGCAACGGGGCGTTAGTCATGACCTGATTAAAGAACACGGTAAAGGCGGTGTAGAGGAACGCCATAATGATCTCCATGGTTGGAATCATCGGGCGAATTGACACCGCCCGGTGTTGTGCCGCTCACTTTAATAATCATAAGTAATCACCACAAGATTGAATTTGATTTATTGAGAGTCCGATCGCAAAATATATCCCTGGTTGTTACATGGCTTTCATCACACTGTTTCCGACACCAAATAAATCAACGTAACTTAATAATAAAAAACACATTTCAACCATCACTGAAACATATCCCGCTCATAAGCCGGTCTCTGACGTTAGCGATGACTGGCAAAAAGCAGAGTTGCGCTGACGCAAAAGTGGTGTCAATATCAATCAATGATAATCATAACGTGATTTATTTTGATAACTGATAAGGACGATAACCATGAGCAAAGTGAAGAGCATTACCCGCGAATCCTGGATCCTGAATACTTTTCCGGAGTGGGGAAGCTGGCTGAATGAGGAAATTGAGCAAGAGCAGGTGGCCGCGGGAACCTTCGCCATGTGGTGGCTGGGCTGCACCGGCATCTGGTTGAAATCTCAGGGTGGCGCCAACCTTTGCATCGACTTCTGGTGCGGTACCGGCAAGCAAAGTCACGGCAACCCGCTGATGAAACAGGGACACCAGATGCAGCGAATGGCGGGCGTGAAGAAGCTCCAGCCTAACCTGCGTACCACGCCGTTTGTGTTGGATCCTTTTGCGATCAGAGAAATTGACGCGGTGCTTTCGACGCACGATCACAACGATCATATCGACGTGAACGTCGCTGCCGCCGTGATGCAAAACTGCCCCGACGATATCCCGTTTATCGGGCCGCAAACCTGTGTCGACCTGTGGATTGGCTGGGGTGTGCCGCGTGAACGCTGCATCGTGGTAAGACCGGGCGACGTGGTAAAAGTGAAAGACATTGAAATCCACGCCCTCGATGCTTTTGACCGCACAGCGTTGATAACCTTACCTGCTGAACAAAGAGCGGCAGGGATTTTGCCGGATGGCATGGACGAACGCGCGGTCAACTACCTGTTCAAAACACCGGGCGGTAATCTGTATCACAGCGGAGACTCTCACTATTCCAACTACTACGCCAAACACGGCAACGAGCACCAGATCGACGTTGCGCTCGGGTCGTACGGTGAAAACCCACGTGGCATAACCGATAAAATGACCAGCGCGGATATGCTGCGCATGGCGGAAGCGCTGAACACCAAAGTGGTCATCCCGTTCCATCACGACATCTGGTCAAATTTCCAGGCCGACCCGCAGGAAATCCGCGTGCTGTGGGAAATGAAGAAAGACCGCCTGAAATATGGCTTCAAACCGTTTATCTGGCAGGTTGGCGGCAAATTCACCTGGCCGCAGGATAAAGACAATCTGGAATACCACTACCCGCGTGGCTTCGATGATTGCTTCACCACGGAACCGGATCTGCCGTTTAAATCCTTCCTGTAAGACCGCGCTGGCGCGGCACTGATCCGGGGGATGACCGCTGCGCTGGCCTTTTAATCCGACGTTTACTTAGTAATTTCAGGCTATTTCAAATATCATCATTAAAAATCAAGGATCTGCGGAATAGCTCATGACCGAAGCACAACGGCACCAAATCTTACTCGAACTGCTGGCGCAGACGGGTTTTGTCACTGTCGAACAGGTGATTGAAAAACTGGGGATTTCCCCTGCCACCGCTCGTCGGGACATCAATAAACTGGATGAAAGCGGCAGGCTGAAAAAAGTGCGGAACGGCGCCGAAGCCATCAGCCAACAGCGCCCACGCTGGACGCCGATGAACATTCACGAAGCGCTGAATCACGATGAAAAGGTGCGTATCGCGCGCGCTGCGTCGCAGCTGGTGAATCCAGGGGAAAGCGTAGTGATCAACTGTGGTTCAACCGCATTTCTACTTGGCCGGGAAATGTGCGGCAAGCCAGTACAAATCATCACCAACTATCTGCCTCTGGCGAATTTCCTGATCGACCAGGAGCACGACAGCGTGATCATCATGGGCGGTCAGTACGATAAGAGTCAGTCCATCACGCTGAGCCCGCAGGGAAGTGAAAACTCGCTTTATGCCGGGCACTGGATGTTCACCAGCGGCAAGGGCCTCACCGCCGACGGGTTATATAAAACCGATATGCTGACCGCGATGGCAGAACAAAAAATGCTGAACGGCGTCGGGAAACTGGTGGTGCTGGTCGACAGCACCAAAGTCGGCGAACGCGCGGGCATGCTGTTCAGCCGCGCGGAAGATATCGATATTTTAATTACCGGCAAAGACGCTCGCCCTGAAATCCTCAAACAGCTTGAAGCTCAGGGCGTCCAGGTTCTGCGCGTTTAGAGGAACTGCTTAAAGAATGCCACCGTCACGTCCAGCGCTTCCGGCGTGATACGGTGACGAACGCCTGCTTGCCAGTGACAGGTGAGCTGGTGGTCCAGCCCCTGCCGCTGCATCGCCTGCTGTAGACGGAACGTCTCAGCGGCAGGTACGACGTCGTCATCTTCGCCGTGCCACAGCAGCAGAGGTCTTGCAGCGAGTTTTTCCAGCTGCTGCCCAACGTCCCATTCGGTCAGCTCCGCTGGCGTTTCCAGTGAAGGGAACAGCGAGCGGGAAAGTGATGTGAAGTAGCCTGACCCCATCAGGCTGGCGACGCATTTCACTTCCGGGTGATGCGTCATTATCCCTAGTGCTGTCATGCCGCCCATCGATGCGCCCGCCACCGCCAATCGGTCTTCCGCCAGCCATCCTTGTTCCACGATAGCCTCTTTCAGCACGGCGAATTCGTGACAGCTGTTGAGCAGAATGGGCCAGAAGCGTTGCATTCGCGTCGCGTCATCACCGCTAAAACGCGAGCCGTGATCGAGCGCATCGGGCATGATCACCCGAAACCCGGCCAGTGCCAGCGTTACGGCAAAATAGCTGTAGACCTGTTTTGACGAGGTAAACCCATGATAAAAAACGATACACGGCAATGCCGAATCTGCTTTACCGCGCGGAAAGGCGTGTAAAACTTCGCTGCCCGCCAGCTTACGCATTTCAAGTTCAATCATTTATCTTCCTCTTCTTTTATGCTGGTATGACACGCTGAGATTTCCCGCGCAAGTTTATCCTTTCCTCACGGCTGCTAATGTTGAGAGGTGGATTACGGTTTTACGATTATTTCATTCGAAAATCGCGCCAGAGATAACAGTTCGGGAACATTCCCCCTAAACGCAATTTATTAATCACTACACTAATGATTATCAGGAAACGGGATATGGCTATGCGACGTTTTGCGCCAATGCTGCTGGTGCTTTTGCTGTGTGGATGTAGCGTCCTTCAGGGAACCCCTGAAGCCCCGCCGCCACTCACCAGTCACCCGCAGGAAATCCGAAAGAACCAGACGGAAGGTCTGCAAAAGATGGGTACGGTCAGTGCCATGGTATACGGTTCACCGATGGATGTTGAATCGGCCATCAAGGCGAAAGTGACCGCCGCCAAAGCAGATTACTACGTGATCATCATGATTGATGACACCATGGTTCCAGGACAATGGTATTCACAAGCCATACTGTATCGCAAACCTTAAGCGGGCATAATTTAGCCAGCTTTACATTGCTTTTCAGCCGTTCACGTTTCCCGATGCACAATGACGTCATGCCATCCCCTAAGGATGTACGTCTGCGATGGATTGCCCAAGGCTAACCTCGGGTTACGTGAAATGGAGCTGACGACGATGAAACACGCCTTTGCCTACACATTAGGATTTTCGAACACCACGGCGCAATCTGCAGAGTTTGCCAGCGCCGATTGTGTCACTGGACTGAATGAAATCGGTCAAATTTCCGTCAATAATATTTCTGGCAGCCTTCAGGACGTCGAACGCGTGATCGCCCTCAAAGCCGATGAGCAAGGGGCGTCGTGGTACCGTATTATCCAGATGTATGAAGAACAGAACCCAGACAACTGGCGCGTACAGGCCATTCTGTACGCTTGAGATGATGGGCAGACGCTGAGCGCCTGCCCCTGCTTTACCCCATCCCACCTGTCGCCCGCAGCAGTAAATCACTCTGTAAACGCTCATCCAGCAGCATTCCGCCGCGCGAATCCAGCATCATCCGACACCACGCCTGCGCCATCGGTGGTGACGCCGTTTGCAGCATTTGTGCCCCGCAACCCAGCAGATAGAGCTGCTGCGTGATTTCACGCCCCTGCGCTTCCAGCGGTTTACGCAGCCGCTGCTGAAGCTGACGCCAGGCGCGGTCGAAATGCCGGTCCTGCCCTTTGACTTCATTGCATTCGGCGCTGAGCAGTTCCAGTACGCCCGGCTGTTTCGCCAGCACCCGCAGCACATCGAGGCACATGATATTCCCCGAGCCTTCCCAGATGCTGTTCACCGGCATTTCACGGTACAGACGAGGCAGCTCGCTGTCTTCGCAGTAGCCCACCCCGCCGAGCACCTCCATCGCCTCAGCGACAAACGGAATGCCCGCCTTGCAGATGGCGAATTTTGCCGTCGGCGTAAAGAGTCTGGCCCATAGCGCGCTCTCGGTGGAAGTCCGGTTATCCCACGCCCGTGCCAGACGAAACAGAAAGGCGGTTTGCCCTTCCAGTTGCAACGTCATCCGGCTCAATACCTGGCGCATTAACGGCTGCTCGACAAGCGTTTTGCCAAACGCCTGGCGTTGATGCGCGTGATACAGCGCCACTGACAGCGCCCGGCGCATCAGGCCGTGGCTGCCCAGCGCGCAATCGAAGCGGGTCAGGCCGCCCATTTTGAGGATCAGGCGGATCCCTTCGCCTTCTTCGCCCAGCAGCCAGCCGGTTGCATCGGTAAACTCTACTTCGCTGCTGGCGTTGGAGCGGTTGCCGAGCTTATCTTTCAGGCGCTCGAGCCGCACCGCATTACGTTGTCCATCAGGCAAGAAGCGCGGGACGAAAAAGCACGACAATCCGCCGCTGGCTTGCGCCAGAATCAGATGCGCATCGCTTTGCGGCACGGAGAAGAACCATTTATGCCCCACCAGCCGGTACATTTCACCGTCGATTTTCTCGGCCCGGGTGGAATTACTCAGCACATCAGAGCCGCCCTGTTTTTCGGTCATCCCCATGCCAATCAGCAACCCGCGCTTTTGGCCACCGGGAAGCAAATGGGAATCGTAGCGATCGCTCATTAAGGGCGTGGCCCAGTCAGCAAAAGGCTTAGGCAGGAATTGCTGTAACAACGGCGTGGCGGCGAAGGTCATGGTCACCGGGCAAAGCGTGCCGGCCTCGACCTGCGCATGCAGCAAAAAACGCGCCGCACGGGCAACAAACGAGCCGGATCGCGCGTCCTCTTCCCAGGCCAGATTATGCACACGGTTGGCACACAGGCCCTGCATCAGCAGATGCCAGGCCGGATGAAAGCGCACATCGTCCAGCCGTTCACCCGTGGCGTCGTAGCGCAGCAGTTCCGGCGAATTCACGTTGGCGAGTCGCCCGAGTTCCAGCGATTCTGCGGCCCCTAACTGTTGCCCGATGCTGGCCAGCAAATCGAGATCCCAGCCTGCGCCTTCTCGCATCACCGCCTCGTGCAGCGCGGTGTCGGAAAGGAACAAGTTGCTGTTATTGAGCGGCATTGGCTGGTTGAACACGGTATGCGTTTGCCAGGACATAGCGCCTCCTTCCTTCATGAGCATCAGCCGTAAGTATGGTCAGCGCACTGAGGGTCTGCCCGTTAAAAGGGTGATAAAAAAGAATCATACCCGGCTTCGTGAGGCCCATCACAGCCATAAGAATTTTAAATTTTCTTATCTATTTTGTATGGAATAATTTATTCAATGGTTAATACGATGTACACCTCAGGACATGCTATGCAAACAGGATCAGTGGCAGCAGGGGCGCACAAACGTGCGTTGATAGCCGGTTCAATTGGCAATTTCATCGAATGGTATGAATTTGCCGTTTACGGCTTTCTGGCAACGGTTATTGCCAAAAACTTCTTCCAGCTCGAAGGTGAGGCGCCGATTACCGGGCTTATCCTCACCTATGCGGCATTCGCCGTGGCCTTTTTCTTCCGCCCGCTGGGTGCCATCGTTTTCGGCCGTCTGGGCGACCGCATCGGGCGTAAACCGACGCTGATTCTGGTGCTGGTGATGATGACGCTGGCAACCACCGCGATTGGCCTCGTGCCGGTGTACGCTACAATCGGCGTCGCCGCGCCGTTACTCTTAACCGTGTTGCGCATTTTGCAGGGACTTTTCGCGGGCGGAGAGTACGGCGGGGCCGTGTCGTTGATGACCGAATTTGCGCCAAAAGGTAAACGCGGGCTGTACGGCGCGTGGCAATCCTTCACCGTTGCGCTGGGCTTGCTGGCAGGTGCGGGCATTGTGGCGCTGATGTCTGCCATGCTCAGCCCTGAAGCCATGCTCGACTGGGGCTGGCGCGTGCCGTTCTTTTTAGCGCTGCCTATGGGCGGCGTGGCGCTTTGGCTGCGAATGAATATGGAAGAAACGCCAAGTTTCGTCCGTCAGCAGAAAACTGATGCGGTTCCGGTCAAAGCCAGCACCTCTGGTACCTTTAAAGCGATTGTTATCGGCATTGGCCGTCTGATGGTGTGGTCTGCCGCGGGTTACACCTATCTGGTGATCATGCCTTCCTACCTACAATCTGCACTGCATACCGGGTTTAACCAGGCGCTGCTGATTGCGGTGATTTCTAACATTGGTTTTGCGGTGACCATTCTTCCGTCGGGCATGCTGAGCGATAAAATTGGTCGCCGCACGCTGATGGTGCTCGCCGCGGTATTACTGCTGGTACTGGCACTGCCGTTGCTGAAAATTTTGCAGGCGGAATCCAGCACGCTGCTGGTCAAAGGGCTGGTCGTGTTTATTGCGGGTGGACTGGTAGGGATGTTGGCCGGGCCTGGGCCTGCCATGCTGTCGGAGATGTTCCCAACCAAAGTACGGTATACCGGACTTGGGCTGGCGTATTCACTTTCTAATGCCATTTTCTCTGGCTGCGCAGGGCTGATTATTACCGGGCTGATTAAGCAGACGGGTAATCTCGATATTCCGGCGTATTACGTGATGGCCACGGCAGTGGTGAGTATTGTGGCGTTGATGACGCTGAGAAAGGATGACCATCTGCGGTCACTGGATGAGTAAACAAACTGCCCGGCGGGACTAACGCTTGCCAAGCCTACAGGTTGTAGGCCGGGTAAACGTAGTGCCACCAGGCATTCAATATTAACTTCTCTGGCGCACGGCTTCAAACAGGCAAATACCGGTGGCGACAGACACATTCAGTGAAGACACACTGCCCGCCATCGGAATGCTAATAAGCTCATCGCAGTGCTCACGAGTCAGGCGACGCATGCCTTCACCTTCCGCACCCATCACCAGCGCCATGCGGCCAGCCAGCTTGCTCTGATACAGCGTGTGGTCGGCTTCACCAGCGGTACCCACAATCCAGATGTTCTCTTCCTGCAACAGACGCATAGTACGTGCCAGGTTGGTCACCCGGATTAACGGCACATTTTCTGCAGCACCACAGGCCACTTTCTTCGCCGTCGCATTGAGCTGTGCAGAACGATCGCGCGGAACAATCACCGCGTGCACGCCCGCCGCATCTGCGCTACGCAGACAAGCACCGAGGTTGTGCGGATCGGTCACGCCGTCGAGGATCAGCAGGAATGGGTTCTCGAACTGGCTCAGCAGAGCCGGCAGATCGTTTTCCTGATACTGTCGACCCTCTTTTACGCGCGCGATAATCCCCTGATGCACAGCACCTTCGCTCTTCTCGTCAAGGTATTGGCGGTTCGCGACCTGAATCACCACACCCTGGGCTTCCAGCGCATGGATCAGCGGCAGAAGGCGTTTATCTTCGCGGCCTTTCAGGATAAAGACTTCCTGAAAACGCTCGGGGGCACGCTCGAGAAGGGCCTGCACCGCGTGGATGCCGTAAATCATTTCACTCATGAATGGTACTCGTAAATTGTTAATAGCTATCCCCTCAATCCGACCCTCTCCCGAAACGGGCGAGGGAGAAGGCCAGCATGAGGGTAAAAATTACTCGGCGACTTTCTTTTTCGAAGCGCGTTTAGCTTTAGTCGCGGTGGCGATTTTAAGCGTTTTTTCAGACGGTTTTTTAGCTTTCTTACCGGCTACGTCTTTCTTCGCTTTCGGCTTCGGTTTCGCCTGGCCGTTCTCACCGCGGAACGCGGCATCCGGCTCGAAGTTCACCTTTTTACCGGCCTGACGGCGACGGTTGCCAGGCTTCGCACCGCCCGATTTCTTCGCTTTTTCACGCTCGGTTTTACCGACGTTACGCGGGCCACGTTCGCTGGAGATCAGCGAGAAGTCGATTTTACGCTCGTCCATGTTGACGGCTTCCACTTTCACTTCCACACGATCGCCCAGACGGTAAGTCTGGCCGCCGGATTCGCCAATCAGACGCTGGCCAATCTGGTCGAAACGGTAGTAGTCGTTGTCGAGAGAAGACACGTGAACCAGGCCGTCGATGAACAAGTCGCTCAGACGCACGAAGAAGCCGAAGCCTGTCACGCTGGCGATAACGCCAGGGAACACGTTGCCGACCTGATCCTGCATGAAGTCACACTTCAGCCAGTCAGAGACTTCACGGGTCGCTTCATCGGCACGGCGTTCGGTCATCGAACAGTGCTGGCCCAGTTGCAGCATCTCTTCCATGCTGTAGTGCCAGCCGCCGGTATCGGTGGAATGGCCTTGATGCCCCTCATCTTTCGCCAACAGATATTTAATGGCACGGTGCAGCGACAGGTCAGGATAACGACGAATTGGCGAGGTGAAGTGCGCGTAAGATTGCAACGCCAGACCAAAGTGACCGCGGTTTTCCGGGTCATATACCGCCTGTTTCATCGAGCGCAGCAGCATCGTTTGCAGCATCTCGTGATCCGGACGATCGGCGATAGACGTCAGCAGCTCGGCGTAATCGCGCGGCTCAGGCTTATTGCCACCCGGCAGCTCAAGACCCAGTTCTGCCAGAACGGTGCGGAAAGAGGTGATCGCCTCTTCGGTAGGCTTATCGTGAATACGGAACAGCGCAGGCTCTGATTCTTTCTCAACGAAGCGCGCCGCCGAAATATTCGCGAGGATCATGCACTCTTCGATCAGTTTATGGGCATCGTTACGCTGAGTTTGCTCAATTCGCTCAATGCGGCGCTCGGCGTTGAAGATAAACTTCGCTTCTTCGCTTTCAAACGAGATCCCACCACGTTCAGCGCGGGAGACATCCAGCACTTTGTAGAGGCTGTGCAGTTCTTCGATATGCTTCACCAGTGGGGCGTACTGCTCGCGCAGCTCCTGATCGCCCTGCAGAATGTGCCAGACTTTGTTATAAGTCAGACGCGCATGGGAGCTCATCACCGCTTCGTAGAATGTATAACTCGTCAGGCGCCCTTTTGCTGAAATAGTCATTTCACAGACCATGCACAGTCGGTCAACCTGCGGGTTCAGGGAGCACAGACCGTTGGACAGCACTTCCGGCAGCATCGGCACAACCTGCGACGGGAAGTAAACCGAGGTCCCGCGGTTGCGGGCTTCGGCGTCCAGCGCGGTTGGCGGACGTACGTAATAGCTTACGTCGGCAATAGCCACCCACAGACGCCAGCCGCCGCCGCGTTTCTTCTCGCAGAACACGGCGTCATCGAAGTCACGGGCATCTTCGCCATCAATGGTCATCAGCGGCAGATCACGCAGATCCACACGGCCTATTTTCGCTTCTTCCGGTACCTGTTCTTTCAGGTTCGCAATCTGGTTTTCAACTTCAGGCGGCCAGACATACGGGATTTCATGGGTACGCAGCGCCATGTCCACGGCCATGCTGGTGCCCATATTATCGCCCAGCACTTCGACAATTTTACCAATGGCTTTCGTACGGCGGGTCGGGCGCTGAGTCAGCTCAACCACCACCACAAAGCCCATCCGCGCACCCATCAGTTCTTCAGGCGGGATGAGGATATCAAAGCTCAGACGACTGTCGTCCGGCACCACAAAGCCGATACCTGCATCGGTAAAGTAGCGGCCAACGATTTGCCCGGCTCTTGGCTCGAGTACGCGAACAATGCGCGCTTCACGACGGCCTTTACGATCAGCACCCAGCGGCTGCGCCAGGACCAGATCGCCGTGCATGCACATTTTCATCTGTTCTGATGAAAGATAGAGATCGTCTTTACGACCTTCGACGCGCAGGAAGCCAAAGCCATCTCGGTGACCGATGACTTTACCTTTCAGCAGATCGAGGCGTTCCGGCAGCGCATAGCACTGACGGCGGGTGAAAACGAGTTGCCCGTCGCGCTCCATGGCGCGCAGGCGGCGACGCAGGGCTTCCTGCTGCTCTTCACCTTCGATATTCAGCTCAGTCGCCAGCTCATCTCGGCTGACCGGTTTTTCGCGTTTAGTAATGAAATCGAGGATGAATTCCCGGCTAGGGATAGGGTTCGCGTATTTTTCAGCTTCGCGTTCCTGGAAAGGATCGTGTGACATAGCGGTTCCTCCGTTGTCAGCTCTGGTGAAGTAATACACCCGTCATACTTCGCGTTGCATGTGCATTGGCTACGTCCGCTCACCCCAGTCACTTACCTGAGTAAGCTCCTGGGGGATTCCCGGACTTGCCGCCTTCCTACAGCGCGAATTATTTAGGGTATAAATCACTCCACCAGCAATAATTTATAAAGCGGTTGATTCTCTTCAACCAAATCGGCCAGCGTGTAGTTATCCAGTTCCTTGAGAAAACTGTTCACGGCCTCAGACAGTGCCTGTTTCAAACGACAGGCGGGCGTAATGTGGCAAAAGTCGCTGCTGCAGTTCACCAGCGACAAGGGTTCAAGTTCGCGAACCACATCACCAATAATAATCGTGCGTGCTGGTTTCCCCAGACGAATGCCACCGTTTTTTCCGCGTACGGCATCGACGAAGCCTGCGCGGCTTAGCTGGTTGATAATTTTAACCATGTGATTACGGGATACGCCATATACCTCAGTGACCTCAGAGATATTGGTCATTCGACCGTCCGGCAGCGATGCCATATAGATTAGCGCACGCAATCCGTAATCGGTGAAACTCGTTAACTGCACATCAACCTCAAAGCAGGGAAAAAGACAGATATACGCTAAATCATTCAGGTTGCATCGCGGCGGCAACTGATCGACTCCTGGGAGCTTACACGAGTAAGTGACCAGGGTGAATGAAGGCAGCCAACAAAGAGGCAGCTTGAATGATGACGTGTATTTACATTGATGATAAACCAGCCAGCCATGCAGCGGTTAATTTATTTAAGCGGGAGAAGATGGAAAGCAAGAACAAGGGGCGCCTTGAAAGCGCCCCTGACATGATTATGCGTCGAACGGGTCGCGTAGGATCATGGTTTCATTACGGTCCGGACCGGTTGAAATGATATCAACAGGAACGTCGGTCAGTTCTTCGATACGTTTGATGTAGTCCAGCGCTGCCTGCGGTAAGCCGCTGCGCTCTTTCACGCCAAAGGTGGTCTCAGACCAGCCCGGCATGGACTCATAAATCGGCTCGATACCTTCCCAGTCATCGGCTGCCAGCGGAGTGGTAGTCACTTCGCGGCCATCTGGCATACGGTAACCGATGCAGAGTTTAACTTCTTTCAGACCATCCAGAACGTCCAGTTTGGTCAGGCAGAAACCAGACAGAGAGTTTATCTGCACGGCACGGCGTACAGCGACGATGTCCAGCCAGCCAGTACGACGACGGCGACCCGTGGTCGCGCCAAACTCGTTACCCTGCTTGCAGAGGAACTCGCCGGTTTCGTCAAACAGTTCGGTCGGGAATGGACCTGCGCCCACACGGGTGGAGTACGCTTTGATGATGCCCAGCACGTAATCAACGTAACGTGGACCCAGGCCGGAACCGGTCGCCACGCCACCAGCGGTGGTGTTGGAGGAGGTCACGTATGGATAGGTACCGTGGTCGATGTCCAGCAGGGTGCCCTGGGCACCTTCGAACATCACGAAATCACCACGCTTGCGCGCCTGATCCAGCAGGTCAGAAACGTCAACAACCATCGCAGTCAGGATGTCGGCCACGGCCATGACATCGTCCAGCACTTTCTGGAAATCAACGGCTTCAGCTTTGTAGAAGTTCACCAGCTGGAAGTTGTGATATTCCATCACTTCTTTCAGTTTGTCGGCGAAGGTCGCTTTGTCGAACAGGTCGCCAACGCGCAGGCCACGACGGGCCACTTTATCTTCATACGCAGGGCCGATACCACGACCGGTAGTACCGATAGCTTTCGCACCGCGCGCTTTTTCACGAGCAACGTCCAGCGCAACATGATAATCAAGGATCAACGGGCATGCTTCAGAGAGCAGCAGACGTTCGCGAACCGGGATACCACGGTCTTCCAGTTCTTTCATCTCTTTCATCAGCGCAGCAGGAGACAGCACAACACCGTTACCGATGATGCTGGTCACATTGTCGCGAAGAATACCTGATGGAATAAGATGGAGGACGGTTTTTTCACCGTTGATTACGAGAGTATGGCCTGCGTTGTGACCGCCCTGGTAGCGTACAACATATTTAGCCCGTTCAGTCAGAAGATCGACGATCTTCCCTTTACCTTCGTCACCCCATTGGGTGCCCAGTACGACGACGTTGTTACCCATTTTTCAAAATCACCGTTTGCTTAAAAAAGGATTCTACCATCGCTTTTTCAGAGATACAGCACTTTTTCCAGGCAAAATCGGGTAAGAGCGACTAAGACCCTGTCAGGTCATCGATTTCGTCAACATGTAGTAGATGACGACGCCTGCAACCACAAGCCCCCCACCAAAACGCCGTAAAATATGATCCGGAAGTTGCGATAACGCCGCGACCATTTTCCGCCAGGCCTGTGGATAGAGCATTGGGCCGAGGCCTTCAAGGACTAACACCAGCGCAAGCGCCAGCCAAATCGTTGAGTTCATGATTCATCCTGATAAAAGAAAACCACCGCCAATGCGGTGGTTTTTTAACTAAAGCAACTGCCCGAGAGTTTAGCGCGTTGCGCTGCTCGGCGTCTTCATGTAGCGGAAGAAATCACTGTCCGGACTTAACACCATCACGTCTTGTCCAGAATTGAAGCTCGCCTCATATGCACGCAGGCTACGGATAAAGGCGTAGAAATCCGGATCCTGACTGAAGGCATCAGCAAACAGTTTTGCTGCTTCTGCATCGCCTTCACCGCGGGTGATGCGCCCCTGACGCTCAGATTCTGCCAGCGTTTTCGTCACTTCATAATCGGCTGCTGCACGCAGTTTTTCTGCCTCTTCCTGACCTTGTGAACGATGGCGACGGGCAACCGCTTCACGCTCTGCGCGCATACGGTTGTAAATCGCTTCCGACACTTCCGCTGGCAGGTTGATTTGCTTGATGCGAACATCAACCACTTCAATCCCTAATGCCGCCATGCTGTTCGGGTTGATCACCGGCACTTTACCGTTGGTTTCCGCAACTACGCGTTCTGCTGCTTCAGCGATAGCGCTGTCTGCTGCAGGCGTGGCCACTTCGTCATCTCCGCCGGAAGAACCAGAGTTCAGCGCGTCGCGCACTTCGATGGTCAGACGACCACGGGAATCGGTCACGATGTCTTTCACATCCAGACGACCAATTTCAGAACGCAGACGGTCAGAGAACTTACGTTTCAGCAGCACTTCTGCCTGGGAGACGTCACCGCCGCCGGTTGCCAGATAGTAACGGCTGAAATCGCTGATACGCCATTTGATGTAGGAATCGACGATCAGGTCTTTCTTCTCTTTGGTGACGAAGCGATCGGCCTGGTTGTCCATGGTCTGAATGCGCGCATCCAGCGTTTTAACGGATTCAATAAACGGCACTTTGAAGTGCAGACCTGGCGCGTACACCAGCGGTTTATTTTCATCGTCACGAACGACTTTACCAAATCGCAGCGTGATACCGCGCTCACCCTCTTTCACCACAAATACTGACGTGTAGAGGCCTACCAGCACGATGATAATTAACGCAATTACTGATTTACGCATCGTTATTCCCCCTGACGCTGGTAGTCGTTACGCTGCGCATTCGCACGGCGTTGGTCCATGATATTGTCATCGCTTGATGCCGGTGCGTTGCTATTGCTGCTGGCGCTACTGCTCGAACTGGAGGCTGGTGGCAGGCGCAACAGACTGTTGGCACCACTGCTGTCATTCTTTTTTGCAGGTGCGGCACTGCCACCTTTCAGCATCTGGTCAAGCGGCAGAACCATCAGGTTGCCCCCTTTATCATTGACCAGCACTTTACGGGTATGGCTCAGCACTTTTTCCATGGTTTCGATATACAGACGTTCACGGGTAATTTCCGGTGCAGCTTTATACTCAGGCAGCAGTTTCGAGAAGCGCGCCACTTCACCCTGTGCTTCCAGGACAGTCTGCGTTTTATACGCACGCGCTTCTTCGAGAATACGCTGCGCCTGACCGTTCGCACGTGGCTGAACTTCGTTGGTGTACGCTTCGGCTTCACGGATGTACTGCTGCTCGTTCTCACGGGCAGAAATCGCATCATCAAATGCGGCTTTCACTTCTTCCGGCGGACGTGCAGCCTGGAAGTTGACGTCCAGAAGGGTGATGCCCATGTTGTACGGCTTGATGGTCTCTTCCAGCTCACGCTGGGTATCGCTACGAATAACGGTACGACCTTCCGTCAGAATACGGTCCATGGTGTATTTACCGATAACACCACGCAGGGCGCTGTCGGTTGCCTGACGCAGGCTGTCATCCGGGCTGGTGACGCTGTACAGGTATTTCTGTGGATCGGTGATGCGGTACTGCACGTTCATTTCAACGCGCACCACGTTTTCATCCGAGGTCAGCATCACGCCGGAAGCCGCGAGTTCACGAACCGCTTCCACGTTGACCGGAGTGACTTCATCGACAAACGTCGGCTTCCAGTTCAGACCAGGCTCAACCAGGTGACTGAATTTACCGAAGCGCGTCACTACGCCGCGTTCTGCTTCTTTAATGGTGTAGAAACCACTCGCCGCCCAGATGATGACCACAGCCGCGGCAGCGATGCCCACGATGCGTCCACCCATTGGCGCGCGCGGCCCTTGAGAAGAATTATTACTGCCGCCGCCTGAACCACCTTTACCGCCGCCTAAACCGCCGAGCTTTTTACTCAGCTTGCGGAAGATATCATCCAGATCAGGGGGCCCCTGATCGCGACCACCTTTGTTTCCATTTCCCCCAGAGTTGCCGCCTTGATTATTGCTGCTTCCCCACGGGTCGCGGTCTTGTCCGTTATTACCGGGCTGATTCCACGCCATGTATATGCTCCATATTTGTTATGCGGTGTATACCCTTTTTACCGGGTATAAAGGCGAATAATCTTCAGGCTAGCTGGCTGTCAGACTACGTAGTCCACCAGCGCAGGTTCTTGCTTACAGAGGCGACGCCAGTCCACGATCGGCAGTCGAACTTCCAGACCGACGCTACCGTCCTCCTCCATCCACTCTTTTTCTATCGCCTGAAGCTGATAAAAACGGCTTCGTAAACGCCCTTCCTGTGGAGGTAAACGCAGCGTGTGCTGCGCCACTTCACCGGAAAGTCGTTCAGTTAAAGCCTGGAAAAGCAGTGGTACACCCACCCCGGTCTGCGCTGAGAGCCAGACCCGAATCGGTTTATTTTCTTCATCCCGGTCGATACGCGGCTCAAAATCTTCCAGCATATCTATCTTGTTCATCACCAGCAGCATGGGGATCTCGTCGGCCTCGATTTCCTCGAGAACAACATTCACTGCATCAATGTTTTCCTGCACACGCACATCAGCGGCGTCAATCACATGCAGTAACAGCGTCGCCTGACGCGTCTCCTGCAATGTTGCTTTAAACGCGGCCACTAAATCGTGTGGCAAATGGCGAATAAACCCAACGGTATCCGCCAGTACGGTTTCGCCGACATCAGCGACGTTAATCCGGCGCAGAGTGGGGTCGAGCGTCGCGAACAGCTGGTCCGCGGCATACACCTGTGCTTGAGTTATCTGATTAAATAACGTCGATTTTCCGGCGTTGGTGTAGCCCACCAGCGACACGGTTGGAACATCGGCTTTGGTACGCGAACGGCGTCCTTGTTCACGCTGCTTTTCTACTCTCTCCAGACGAGAGAGGATTTGCATAATACGATTACGCAGCAAACGACGGTCAGTTTCGAGCTGGGTTTCACCCGGGCCGCGCAAACCAATCCCGCCTTTCTGTCTTTCAAGGTGGGTCCAGCCACGCACCAGACGCGTCGCCAGATGGCGCAGCTGCGCCAGCTCAACCTGCAGTTTCCCTTCATGAGTACGTGCACGTTGAGCAAAAATATCGAGAATAAGACCCGTACGATCGATAACCCTGCACTCGCACAAACGCTCCAGGTTTCGCTCCTGGGCCGGACTTAATGCATGGTCGAATAAGACAACGGACGCCCCCGTTGTTTTCACGGCTTCCGCAATTTCGACAGCCTTACCTTCACCAACATAATACTTTGGGTGCGGCGCTTTACGGCTACCGGTAATCACCTGCATTGCTTCGACACCGGCGGAAGAGACCAGGGCTTCGAACTCCTGAAGGTCTTCCATATCTTTGTCTTGCGAAAAATAGATGTGTACCAGCACCGCCTGCTCACCGGCATCATAACGGTCAAACAAGCGTAATATCTCCTAAAAGACCAGCGGGGAACCGAACAAACTGGCTCCCCGACATGGAAAAACAGCCATCAACCTTATTCGGTTTCGTCACTGTCTTGCGGCGCAGAAGAAGACTGCGCGTTGCTACCGTGATGGTAGTTACTACCAGTACTGCCGCCCGCGGCGTTGTTGCTATGATGAGAGACCGGACGAGACGGAACCACCGTAGAAATTGCGTGCTTATAGACCATCTGGCTGACCGTGTTTTTCAACAGGATCACGAACTGATCGAAAGACTCAATTTGACCTTGCAGCTTAATACCATTCACCAAATAAATAGAAACTGGAACACGTTCCCGACGCAGTGCGTTCAGAAACGGATCTTGTAAAGATTGCCCCTTAGCCATTCTCTTTTCCTTATATGCTTGTTTTACCCACGGTTTTCAGGGAGTTACCCACAAACTTCGGGCTTGTACTTAGAACCTTGCGATTCTGAAAATTGCGCACGATACGTCTTAATTTTACACGTTCAGCCAAGACCCGCACCAACAACCTTTAATACATCGTTGAACGCCTGTTCAGGTTGTTCACTGTCTAACCAATGAACACCTTCCCAACCGCGCAACCAGGTTACCTGGCGCTTAGCCAACTGTCTCGTGGCGCAAATACCTCTATAAACCATTTCATCATATGAGATTTCGCCTTCAAGATATGACCACATCTGGCGGTATCCCACACAACGAACGGAAGGCATGTCCGTATGCAAATCTCCACGGGCAAAAAGCGCCCGAACTTCTGCTTCAAAACCTGAAGCCAACATCTGATGAAAACGCTGCTCGATGCGTTGATGGAGCAGTTCACGGCTCGCCGGGGCGATGGCGAACTGATGCACCGTGTACGGCAGAGCCTCTCCTGACGTTTGCGTCAGTTCCGTTAAAGTTTTACCCGAAATGAAAAAAACTTCCAGTGCCCGGGAAAGTCTTTGCGGATCATTTGGATGAATACGCGCGGCAGCAACCGGATCAATCTCCTGAAGTTGCTGATGCAGCGCATTCCATCCCTGCTCTGCTGCTTGTTGCTCAATTCTGGCTCTGACGTCCGGATCTGCCGACGGTAACGGCGACAACCCTTCCAACAACGCCTTGAAATACAACATCGTACCGCCCACCAACAGCGGGATTTTTCCTGCTGCGGTGATCTCCGCCATCTCGGCCAGCGCATCGCGGCGGAAATCTGCGGCAGAATACGCCTGGCTCGGGTCGAGAATATCCAACAACCGGTGCGGTGCAGCGGCAAGCTCCGCCGCATCCGGTTTCGCGGTCCCGATATCCATCTCTCGATAAATGAGGGCGGAATCCACGCTAATCAACTCTACGGGCAAAACTTTACGCAACTCAATGGCTAACGCGGTTTTACCGGAGGCCGTTGGCCCCATCAAAAATATGGCCTTTGGCAGGCTTGCCTCTGTTACATCACTCATTTTTAAGGGCATTCATCGCCGTAATCAGATCAACGGGTTGTAACAGGCCACCCGGCGGAGCTTTTACCAGCTGCGGACAGAGACGTTCGACATCTGTCAGCACGGCAATTGCCTGCGCCATATTCCACTGCGCATGTTCGCTTGCGAGGTTACGCGCCAGCCACTGCGCCAGCGTTCCCGCATCGAAAGTTGATTGCTGCGCGAGGTAGCCTATCAGTTCAGGAATCAAGATTTGTAAATTTTGTTGTCTTAAGGGTAAAGGCACCGCACGCACGGTCACATGCTGGCTTTCTGATTGAATATCAATGCCTAATTGCCCTAATACCGTCAGGGACTTTTTCAGCGCCGCCTGTTCATCTGCGGAAATTTTTAACCGCAGAGGAATGAGCAGCGGCTGTGCGCAAACCGCGGTACTGTCCGGCGAAAGCTGTGCCTGACGTAACCAGCGCTCGGCCACCGGCAATGCCAGTAAGCTCAGTTTTCCATCACGTTCCAGCAGCGCCCGGTCACCCGCCACGATGGTCAGCACTCGACCAAAGCTGCTGCTGTGGCCAGCCAGGCTTTCAGCCACTGGCGTGGAAACAGCTTTACGTTCAGCAACTGGCGTATCCAGAAGCTGCTTATACAGCGCGCCCTGCTGTTTCTGATAGCCCGGCTGCGCATTTGGCCACATAGCACCGCCTTCAGCCCGCGCATTACCGCCAGAAGAAGAGGCGCTATAGCGTGGAGCCGCAGGTTCCCGGGCGACAGCCGGTTCCGCAAAGTGATTGCGCCCCGCCGCGACGCGGTTTTCCGGCAGTGCACGCGGCGCGGGTTGTTCATCTTCATCTGCCAGCGGCAGCGGGGCGTCCATCTGCTGTTGCAGCACGCTCACCACGCCCTGATAGATAAAGTCATGTACCAGCCGCGACTGGTGGAAACGCACCTCGTGTTTGGCCGGATGCACGTTCACATCCACCTGATGCGGATCGATAGTCAGATAAAGCACGAACGCTGGCTGCTCACCCGCGCCAAGCTTGTCTTCACAGGCCTGACGAATAGCGTGGTTGATCAAGCGATCGCGCATCATGCGGCCATTGACGTAGCAATACTGAATTTCAGCGAGCTGGGCGTTGGTGTGCTGCGGGTCTGCCACCCAGCCGTGCAGGGCTAAATCGCCATGCTGCCACTCGATAGCCAGCGCCTGTTCCACAAACGGCGTGCCGCAGATAGCGGCCAAACGGCGTTCTTTCTGCCCGTCCTGGGCTACGGCGCGATACTGACGCACCATTTTTCCGTTGTGATTGAGATTGATAGTGACGTCAAAACGGGCCAGCGCGATTCGGCGAATCACCTCGTCGATATGGCTGAATTCCGTTTTTTCTGTGCGCATGAATTTGCGGCGCGCCGGGGTGTTGTAGAACAGATCCAGCACCTCAAGCGTGGTGCCCACAGGATGTGCGGCGGGTTTCACCGTCACGTCCATGTCGCGCCCTTCGGCGTAGGCCTGCCAGGCTTCCTGCTGCTCAGCAATGCGAGAGGTCAGCGTCAGACGCGAAACGGAGCTGATACTCGCCAGCGCTTCGCCACGGAAACCGAGACTGATAATGGCTTCCAGATCGTCGAGCGAGGCAATCTTGCTGGTCGCGTGACGCGCTAACGCCAGCGCCAGTTCGTCTTTTTTAATGCCACAGCCGTTATCACGAATGCGGATGAGCTTCGCCCCGCCGCGTTCGATGTCAATATCGATACGGGTCGCGCCCGCATCCAGACTGTTTTCTACCAGCTCTTTCACCACCGACGCAGGTCGTTCCACCACTTCGCCAGCGGCAATCTGGTTCGCAAGCTGCGGCGGCAGAACCTGAATCGGCATGAAGCGCTCCTTAATTAATTAACGTCCCGCCGGGGCCAGACGCGCTGGCCGTTTGCGAGGCTTCGCCGCGCGGCCCGCTCTGCAGCGGATGCGCGTTAAAATAGTTGCGCAGCCCGTTATAAATCGCCTCGGCGATCTGCTGCTGATAGTCGTTGCTACCCAGTAAACGCTCTTCACCACCGTTACTGATAAAACCGGTTTCGACGAGGATAGACGGGATGTCCGGCGAGCGTAAAACGCCAAGACTGGCGTGCTCAGGACGGCGCTTATGAATGTTTCCGACGCGCTGGAGCTGGCCCAGGACATCAACCGCCACATCATACCCGACGCGTTGGGAATGGCCGAATTGTAAATCCAGCACTGCCTGGCTCAGATACGGGTCAGACTGGCTGTTAGCCAGCACGTCACCCGCCCCGCCGAGCAGTTCAGACTGCTTCTCGTGCTGCTCCAGCCAGCCTGCCATTTCGCTGTTCGCACGACGGTTGGACAGTACCCAGACCGACGCGCCCGTGGCGTCGCGGTTTGGCGCGGCATCCGCATGGATGGAGACCAGGAAGTTGGCATTCTGCTTACGCGCCACGTCCGAACGGCCCATGACCGAAATGAAGTAATCGCCATCGCGGGTCAGCACGCCTTTAAACATCGGGTCGTCGTTCAGCAAGGTGCGCAGTTTGCGGGCAATCGAAATGGTGACGTTTTTCTCTTTAGTTCCGCCCGGTCCGATGGCGCCAGGATCCTGACCACCATGACCGGCGTCGATGGCGATGATCACTTTATCGCCGCTGACGCTGCTTGTGCGGGACCGTGCGGGACGCGTTTCGGTGTTGCTGCTGGTCACGCTGGTCATTCTGTCGTTTTGCAGTTTAAACGGGTTACGTGCCGGCTCGACCTGACGAGGAGCGGCGGCTGCAACGACTGGTGCTTCCACGCGTTTCGCGACGACCGGAGGAGGTGGTGGTGGCGGTGCATCTGCGTTAATGGTGAAGACGACGGTGTAGTTTCCGCCGCTTTGTTGTTTCACCGCGCGTGTCTTGCCGTCGCCGGTTAAATCAACCACCAGGCGCAGGGACTGTGCGTCCTTCGGCGTGCCGGAACGAATGCTTTTGACCAGATTGTTACCGCTGAAATTGAGCGGCAAACCCTGGATAACACCGGTTTGTTTGATATCGAGCGCGACGCTGCGTTTTCCTTCCTGCGAGAAGGAGTAATCAGGATCGCCCATAAAACTGAACGTAATACGGGCCTGTTTATCGCCATTGGATACCTGAATATCGGATAAACTTGCCGCCGTTGCCTGCAAACTAAACAGCATCATGCCGACAACCCACCAACTTTTAACGCGATGCATCATCCCGTCATCCCTCAGGTTAACTGGCCAAGTGTGCCAGTAAAGACTCACCCAGTGAGGAGACTGCCGTCACGCGCGCCTCTCGCCCTTGTGCCTGGTACTCCAGGTGAATTTCGACATCCGGTTCAGGCAACACACCCGCGCCCTGTTGCGGCCATTCCACCAGGCAAATGGCATTGTCAGCGAAGTAATCGCGGATCCCCATGAATTCAAGTTCCTCAGGATCCGCAAGGCGATATAAATCAAAGTGGTACACCATCAAATTTTCGAGGGTATACGGCTCAACCAGCGTATAAGTCGGGCTTTTGACGTTGCCTTTGTGGCCCAGCGCTTGCAAAAATCCGCGGCTGAAAGTGGTTTTCCCGGCGCCCAAATCGCCGTAGAGATAAATGACGGTTGCGCCTGTGCAGGCCCCGGCAATGCGGTTGCCGAGATCTAATGTTGCCTGCTCATTGGGTAAGGGAATCACTCGATTTATCATGGTTTACGTCAATCACATCCGGGTTAACAACACGCCTGAGCGCGGAAAAAAGATCGGTGGCAAGCATGCCGCGGGTTCCAGACTGCGCGGCCAGTACGTCAGCCGCTGCGCCATGCGCGACACAGCCTGCGCAGGCAGCATCATACGGTGAGAGATGCTGGCCTAGCAACGCGCCGATAATACCTGATAGCACATCGCCCATCCCACCGCTGGCCATGCCTGCATTTCCGGCATCGACAATCGCGATGCCGTGTTCATTATCAGCAACAACCGTACCTGCGCCTTTCAGCACGGCGACCCCGCCGTACCGTTTTACCAGACGTTGCGCAGAAAGTAAGCGATCGCTTTCAATTTCTGCCACGCTGCAATTCAGCAACCGGGCGGCCTCGCCGGGATGCGGCGTCAGTACGCGATTGTGACGTTTATCGGGGTTGATTGCCAGAAGGTTCAGCGCATCGGCATCCCAGAGCATCGGCTTACGAAGGTTCTCCACTTTGCGTAACGCCTGCTTGCCCCACGACTGTTGTCCAAGCCCGGGACCAATCACTACTACGTCGGCCCATTCCAGACCGTCATCCAGGCTTTGAGCAGTGAGTTCATGCACCATCAATTCCGGGCGCGCAGTCACGATCGGCGCGATATTTTCGACGCGAGTCAGCACCCGCACCAGCCCGGCCCCGGCACGCAGCGCTGCCTCGCCAGCCATGCGAATGGCACCCGCAGTACCGTGATCGCCGCCAATAATCACCAGCTTGCCGTGAGAGCCTTTGTGCGACGTAGGACGGCGCGGCGGTAACCACTGCCCCAACTGGCTGGCATCTACGCGTTGAAGCTGCGTGGTTTGCGCATTCAGCCACGCTTCGAGGCCCAACGCATGATGATGCAACGCCCCCGTCACGTCCCGGGCTTTGCCGGTTAACAGGCCCGGCTTTAGAGCGATGAAGGTGACTGTTCGGGCGGCGTGGATAACCTCTCCCGGCGTCGCACCCGTTTGGGCAAGCAGGCCAGAAGGGATATCGAGCGAAATAACAGGGGCAGGATGGGAGTTGGCGCGAACGATTAGCGCGGCAATGGGCGCACGAGGGCTGCTGGTTAATCCGGTGCCCAACAGGGCATCAACAATTAAATCGACGCCGTCAGGCCAGGCGATATCGTGGGCGTGAATCACGCCACCGGCGTTGAGCCACGCGGTCCGGGCTTCGATGGCTTCTTCAGGAAGCGGTTTCTCACTCTCCTGCGCCAGCAGCGTCACCTGAATACCCGCCGCCTGCGCCAGTCGCGCCACGACGTAGCCATCGCCACCGTTATTACCGTGACCGCAGAGGATAAGCCAATGTGTTGTCGCAGAATGATAGCGGCGCGCAACGGTGAAAGCGGCCTCGCCTGCGCGTTGCATCAATTCATAGAGCGTCAGACCGAGCGCATCGGCGGCCTCTTTTTCAGCGCGACGCAGGTCATCCGCAGACCAGATGGTGTGTGGTATACTTTCGGGGTTACTCGTCATTGTATGGTCCGTCATGTCACAGCCCCTCGATCTCAACCAATTAGCGCAAAACATCAAACAGTGGGGCACCGAGCTGGGCTTTCAGCACGTCGGTATCACCGATACCGATCTCAGCGCCAGTGAACCCGAACTGCAAGCATGGCTGGACAAACAGTACCATGGCGAAATGGAGTGGATGGCGCGCCACGGCATGATGCGTGCCCGCCCTCATGAACTTCTGCCCGGTACGCTGCGCGTAATAAGCGTGCGGATGAACTATCTGCCCGCCAATGCGGCGTTTGCCAGCACTCTGAAAAACCCGTCACTTGGCTACGTCAGCCGTTATGCCCTTGGGCGTGATTATCATAAGCTGTTACGTAACCGCCTTAAAAAGCTCGGCGAAAAGATTCAGGAACAGTGTGCCTCGCTGAATTTTAGACCTTTTGTTGATTCCGCGCCTATTTTGGAACGCCCGATCGCTGAAAAAGCCGGGCTCGGCTGGACAGGTAAGCACTCACTTATTCTCAGCCGCGATGCAGGTTCGTTCTTTTTCCTCGGCGAATTGCTTATCGATCTGGCTTTACCCATTGATAAACCAGTGGAAGAAAACTGTGGCCGCTGCGTGGCCTGCATGACCATCTGCCCCACTGGCGCCATCGTTGAGCCATACACCGTCGACGCCCGCCGCTGCATTTCCTATCTGACTATCGAACTGGAGGGTGCCATCCCGGAAGAGTTTCGGCCGTTGATGGGCAATCGCATCTACGGATGCGATGACTGCCAGCTGATTTGTCCGTGGAATCGATACTCGCAGCTCACCAGCGAAGAGGATTTCAGCCCGCGTAAGGCGCTGCATGCGCCAGAGCTTATCGCGCTGTTTAGCTGGAGTGAAGCCCATTTCCTGAAGGTCACCGAAGGATCGCCTATTCGGCGAATCGGTCATTTGCGTTGGCTACGAAATATTGCCGTCGCGCTGGGAAATGCTCCGTGGGATGAACACAATATTGACGCGCTGGAGAGTCGCAGAGGTGAGCACCCACTTCTCGATGAGCACATACAGTGGGCGGTTACGCAGCAAATAGACAAGCGAAATGCCTGCGTGGTTGAGGTGCAGTTACCGCAAAAACAACGTCTGGTGAGAGTGATTGAAAAGGGTCTACCGAGGGATGCATGATTCATTCACAGGGTGTGAATAAAAATAAAAACACATTGAAATTCAAGGGTGCCAAATTCGTCAAGTGATCGTGATAACAATTTGAAATCTATTTTTATTGTTATATATCAATAAGTTGAAAGTTTACTATTCACACTTCGAAGCATTTTGAATTTGCAGACAAAATCGCATGGCTGTGGATAAGTCTGTTTACAAGAGTATTTCAGAGAAAATAAAAATCGTCCCCAACGTCATTAAACGCTGTGGATAAGAGGATTTGATTGAAGAAAATTTGGAGCGGGAAACGAGACTCGAACTCGCGACCCCGACCTTGGCAAGGTCGTGCTCTACCAACTGAGCTATTCCCGCTTAATCTTTGTCTTTCACGCTGCTACTGCGTTGGCTACTTTCACTCACCTTAATCACTTACTTTTGTAAGCTCATAAGGATTCGCTCATTTGCCGCCTTGTCGCAACCTGAAATCCTGCGATTGGTGATGCATGTATCTTGCGATACTTTCAAATTTTGGAGCGGGAAACGAGACTCGAACTCGCGACCCCGACCTTGGCAAGGTCGTGCTCTACCAACTGAGCTATTCCCGCTTAGGTGACGCTGGTGCATGTATCTTGCGATACTTTTCAAATTTTGGAGCGGGAAACGAGACTCGAACTCGCGACCCCGACCTTGGCAAGGTCGTGCTCTACCAACTGAGCTATTCCCGCAAATTTGGTGCTGCCGTAACACGGAAAATCCTGTCGTTACGGGAGGCGCATTATACGAGAAATCGAATTAGCTGCAACCCCCCTGTAAGCGATTTTTTTGAAATTCAGTTCAAGTGATGGAATATTCGTCACATCGCCTGTTTTTACACCAAATCCCCTATCAGGCAGGCCCGGCGAGCCTTCACCACCGGGCAAAACGTTTACAGCTTAATGAAATTCTCGCGGTAATACGCCAGTTCAGAGACGGACTCGCGGATGTCATCCATTGCCTGATGCGTACCCTGCTTTTTGAAGCCATCGAGGATTTCTGGCTTCCAGCGGCGCGCCAGCTCTTTCAGCGTGCTGACGTCCAGAGCGCGGTAATGGAAATACGCTTCCAGTTCCGGCATATACTTAACCAGGAAACGGCGGTCCTGGCCGATGCTGTTGCCGCAGATAGGTGATTTTCCTTCTGGCACCCACTGTTTGAGGAATTCAATCGTCGCCAGCTCTGCCGCACGATCGTTTTCGGAGCTTGCTTTCACACGCTCAACCAGACCGCTGCCGGTGTGCGTGCGCACGTTCCAGTCGTCCATTAACGCCAGCTGTTCATCGGACTGATGCACCGCAATGGTCGGCCCTTCGGCCAAAATATTCAGATTTGCATCGGTCACCAGGGTTGCGATTTCAATAATGCGATCGCGCTCGGGATCCAGACCCGTCATCTCAAGATCGATCCAAATGAGGTTGTTTTCATTTGCACTCATGCTATTTTCCACCCTTCTCGCGTCACAACGACAGTGACTATATTCATCTAAAATAGCGTGTATCATAGAGGTTTTGCCCCTCAGGGGCGACCAGGAGTCAGCACGATTGAGTAAAAATAAACTCTCCAAAGGTCAGCAGCGCCGGGTTAAAGCCAACCACGAGCGCCGTCTTAAAACGACTTCGGAGAAGCCCGATCTCGATGACAACCTGTTTGGCGAAAAAGCTGAAGGCATCGTTATCAGCCGCTTCGGCATGCATGCCGATGTGGAATCCACCGAAGGCACGACCCACCGTTGTAACATTCGCCGCACCATTCGTTCGCTGGTCACGGGTGACCGCGTCGTCTGGCGCCCAGGAAAATCTGCCGCAGAAGGCGTTAACGTCAAAGGCATCGTGGAAGCCGTTCACGAGCGCACATCGGTACTGACGCGTCCGGACTTTTACGACGGCGTAAAACCGATTGCCGCGAATATCGATCAGATAGTTATCGTGTCAGCCATTCTGCCAGAACTCTCACTGAACATTATCGACCGTTATCTTGTTGCCTGCGAAACGCTCGACGTTGAGCCGCTTCTCGTTCTGAATAAAATCGATCTTCTTGATGACGAAGGCCTGGCGTTTGTTAATGAGCAGATGGATATCTATCGCAAAATTGGCTACACCGTATTGATGGTTTCCAGTCACAAGAAAGATGGTCTGAAGCCGCTAGAAGAGGCGTTGACCGGGCGTATCAGCATCTTTGCAGGCCAGTCTGGCGTGGGTAAATCCAGCCTGCTGAACAACCTGCTTGGCCTGCAAACAGAGATCCTTACCAACGATGTCTCTGACAACTCAGGCCTCGGCCAGCACACCACTACTGCCTCGCGTTTGTACCATTTCCCACACGGTGGCGATGTGATTGACTCCCCGGGCGTGCGTGAATTTGGCCTTTGGCATCTGGAAGCCGAACAAATCTTCAACGGCTTTGTCGAATTCCACGCGTATTTAGGCGCCTGTAAATACCGCGACTGCAAGCACGACAACGATCCGGGCTGCGCAATTCGTGAAGCGGTCGAAAAAGGTGAAATCGCCGAAACCCGCTTTGAAAATTATCATCGCATCCTCGAAAGTATGTCAGAGGTAAAATCGCGTAAAACCTTTTCTGAAAGCGGCAACTGACATTTAAGCTGAACGCCGATAGAATCAGCCCCTTTTTTAAACAGGCTCGCATTTGAGCCTGAAATGGCATAACCATTGGCCTGGAGGCTACCTTGCTAAACTCATTTAAACTTTCGCTTCAATACATTCTGCCTAAACTGTGGCTCACCCGCCTCGCAGGCTGGGGCGCAAGCAAACGAGCAGGCTGGCTGACGAAGCTGGTCATTGACCTGTTCGTGAAATGCTACAAAGTCGACATGAAAGAGGCGCAAAAGCCGGATACCGCCAGCTATCGCACCTTCAACGACTTCTTCGTTCGCCCGCTGCGTGACGAAGTGCGTCCGATTGACACCGATCCAAGCGTGCTGGTAATGCCAGCCGACGGCGTGATTAGCCAGCTTGGCAAAATCGAAGACGACAAAATCCTGCAGGCGAAGGGCCATAACTACAGCCTTGAAGCACTGCTGGCAGGCAACTACCAGATGGCGGACCTGTTCCGTAACGGTTCTTTTGCCACGACCTATCTTTCACCGCGCGACTATCACCGCGTGCACATGCCGTGCAACGGTATCCTGCGCGAAATGATTTACGTGCCGGGCGATCTGTTTTCCGTCAACCATTTGACCGCGCAGAACGTGCCGAACCTGTTCGCCCGTAATGAACGCGTCATCTGCCTGTTTGATACCGAATTTGGCCCGATGGCACAGATTCTGGTCGGTGCGACTATCGTTGGCAGCATTGAAACTGTTTGGGCTGGCACCATTACGCCGCCGCGCGAAGGCGTCATCAAGCGCTGGACGTGGCCTGCCGGTGAAAGCGAAGGCTCTGTTGCCCTGCTGAAAGGCCAGGAAATGGGTCGCTTCAAACTGGGTTCAACAGTTATCAACCTGTTTGCGCCGGGCAAAGTTCAGCTGGCAGAGCAGCTCGCCAGCCTGTCTGCAACCAAGATTGGTCTGCCGCTGGCGGTGTCTACCGAAATTTTTGCCGCTCAGGAAGCAGAAGTTGTCACTCCTGTAGCTGAAGACATTGTGACCACGGACGACGTTATTCCGCCGGTTGACGATAAAAACGACCAGGGCTAACCACAAGGACCGCTGACGTGCGCCTGATTATCACTTTTCTGATGGCCTGGTGCCTCAGCATGGGGGCGTACGCAGCAAGCGCCCCCGACGCCAAACAAATCACCCAGGAACTGGAACAGGCGAAAGCGGCAAAACCCGCTCAGCCTGAAGCCGTCGAGGCGCTCCAGTCCGCGCTGAACGCGCTCGAAGAACGTAAAGGTTCGCTTGAACGCGTTCAGCAATATCAACAAGTCATTGATAACTTCCCCAAACTGTCCCAATCGCTGCGCACTCAGCTCACTAACCTGCGCGACGAGCCTCGTCCGGCACCTGAAAACCTCACTTCCGATGCGCTGAATCAGGAAATCCTGCAGGTCAGCAGCCAACTGCTGGAAAAGAGCCGTCAGGCCCAGCAGGAACAGGAACGCGCCCGGGAAATCGCCGATTCACTCAGCCAGCTGCCGCAGCAGCAAACCGACGCGCGCCGCCAGTTGAATGACGTCGAGCGCCGGGTCGGCACCGCCACCGGTAAAACCGCGCTGGCACAAAATCTCAGCCTGCAGGCGGAATCTGCCAAGCTGAAAGCGCTGGTCGACGAACTCGAACTGGCACAGCTTTCGGCCAACAACCGCCAGGAACTGGCGCGGATGCGCTCGGAGCTGGCGCAGAAACAGAGCGAGCAGCTTGATGCCTATCTCCAGGCACTGCGTAACCAGCTCAATAGCCAGCGTCAGCGGGAAGCTGAAAAAGCGCTGGAAAGCACCGAATTATTAGCCGAGAACAGCGCTAACCTGCCGCCGAGTATCGTCCAGCAGTTCACCATTAACCGCGAACTGTCGCAGGCGCTCAATCAGCAGGCGCAGCGTATGGATTTGGTCGCGTCTCAACAACGTCAGGCAACCAATCAGACGCTGCAGGTCCGTCAGGCACTGAATACCCTGCGCGAGCAGTCTCAGTGGCTAGGTTCATCGAACCTGTTAGGCGAAGCCCTGCGCGCCCAGGTTGCCCGTCTGCCGGAGATGCCTAAGCCGCAGCAGCTCGATACCGAAATGGCGCAGCTGCGCGTCCATCGCCTGCGCTACGAAGACTTGCTCAGCAAGCAAACGCAGCTGCGGGAAAGCCGCCAGACCGACGGCGAACCGCTGGCCAACAATGAATCACGGATTCTGGAAGCCCAGCTTCGCACCCAGCGCGAGTTGCTCAACTCGCTGCTGCAGGGCGGTGATACGCTGATCCTCGAACTCACCAAGCTGAAAGTGGCCAACGGCCAGCTGGAAGACGCGCTGAAGGAGATCAACGAAGCCACCCACCGCTACTTGTTCTGGACCTCAGATGTCAGCCCGATAACCTTCGCCTGGCCGCTGGAAATCGTGCAGGATCTGCGTCGTCTGATTTCACTGGATACTTTCAGCCAGCTCGGTAAAGCCTCGATAATGATGCTGACCAGCAAAGAAACGCTGATCCCGCTGTTTGCCGCCCTGATTCTGGTTGGGTTCAGCATCAGCTCACGTAAGCACTTCACGCGCTTCCTGGAACGTTCCAGCAACCGCGTCGGCAAAGTGACGCAGGACCACTTCTGGCTCACGTTGCGCACGGTGTTCTGGTCAATTCTGGTCGCCTCACCGCTGCCGGTACTGTGGATGACGCTCGGCTTCGGATTACAGGAAGCGTGGCCGTATCCGCTGGCCGTGGCGATTGGCAACGGGGTCACTGCGACCGTGCCGCTGCTGTGGGTGGTGATGATTTGCGCCGCCTTTGCTCGCCCGAATGGCCTGTTCGTGGCGCACTTTGGCTGGCCGCGTAACCGCGTCGCACGTGCGATGCGTTATTACCTGATGAGCATCGGGCTTATCGTGCCGCTGATCATGGCGCTATTCATGTTCGATAACCTGCACGACCGCGAATTCTCCTCTTCCCTCGGCAGACTGTGCTTTGTCCTTATCTGCGGGGCGCTTGGGATAGTGACGCTTAGCCTCAAGCGGGCTGGTATTCCGCTGTTCCTCGACAAAGAGGGCAGCGGAGAAAACATGGTTAACCGCATGCTGTGGAACCTGCTGATGGGCGCGCCTCTGATTGCGATTTTTGCCGCGTTAGTGGGTTACCTGGCGACGGCCGAAGCGCTGCTGGCACGCCTTGAAACGTCGGTGGCCATCTGGTTCCTGCTGCTGGTAATTTATCACGTGATCCGACGATGGATGCTGATTCAGCGCCGTCGAATCGCCTTCGACCGCGCGAAGCATCGCCGGGCAGAAATGCTGGCGCAGCGCGCCCGTGGCGAAGAAGAGGCTCATCACAACACCAGCCTGGAAGGCACGGCGGAAGTGGATATCAGCGAAGTGGATCTCGATACCCTCAGCGCACAGTCGCTTCGACTGGTGCGTTCCATCCTGATGCTTATCGCGCTGGTGTCGGTGATTGTGCTGTGGTCCGAAATTCATTCGGCATTTGGCTTCCTCGAAAACATCTCGCTGTGGGACGTGACGTCCACGGTGCAGGGCGTAGAAAGCCTGGAACCGATAACCCTGGGCGCGGTGCTGATTGCGATTCTGGTGTTTATCATCACCACTCAGCTGGTGCGCAATCTCCCTGCCCTGCTCGAACTGGCGGTACTCCAGCACCTCAGCCTGACGCCAGGCACCGGTTATGCCATCACCACTATCACTAAATATTTACTGATGCTGATTGGCGGGCTGGTCGGCTTCTCGATGATCGGTATCGAGTGGGCGAAACTGCAATGGCTGGTTGCCGCCCTGGGTGTCGGGCTCGGCTTTGGTTTGCAGGAGATATTCGCCAACTTTATTTCGGGCCTGATTATCCTGTTCGAAAAACCTATTCGAATCGGCGATACCGTCACGATCCGCGATTTAACCGGCAGCGTAACGAAGATCAATACCCGTGCGACCACCATAAGCGACTGGGACCGCAAAGAGATAATCGTGCCGAATAAGGCGTTTATCACCGAGCAGTTCATCAACTGGTCGCTGTCGGACTCTGTCACCCGCGTGGTGCTGACCGTTCCGGCACCGTCGGATGCTAACAGCGAAGAAGTGACGCAAATCCTGATGACCGCCGCAGAGCGCTGCTCGCTGGTGATTGATAACCCGGCTCCGGAAGTGTTCCTGGTCGATTTGCAGCAGGGTATTCAGATTTTCGAACTGCGTATCTACGCCGCCGAAATGGGCCACCGTATGCCGCTGCGCCATGAGATTCACCAGCTGATCCTGGCCGGATTCCGCGAACACGGAATTGATATGCCGTTCCCACCTTTCCAGATGCGTCTGGAAACCATGGACGGTCGGAAAACCGGTAGAACGCTGACGTCGACGGGACGCAATCGCCCGGCGGGGAGTTTGTAATCAGGACGTAAGCCCGGCAGCACAGGTTGGCTGCCGGGCTTACGGTTATGCAGGCTCTACAACCAGCGTCGTCGTACGGCGGCGATAGTTCTCATAAATGGCGGATGCCAGCAGTGAGAAGAAAATTGGCCCACCAATCATCCACAGCGCACTGCTGTAATCCCCTGCTTCAATCACCGGCTGAATCACCGTAAAGATGTTGGCGAAAGCCACAATCAGCACCACGACGGTGGTGGCCAGCAGAATCGACAGGCGTGATTTAAAGATAACGAAGGGGCGATCCAGGCCGGCTTTAGCCTTGAAGAACGGGAAGGCGATGGTCAGGAACAGATACGGCAGCGTCATAGAGACGTTCGCCATCAGCGTCAGTTTGTTATAAAACGCCGATGCGGTATCTCCGCCAAACGACACCAACAGAATGAACAAGCACACTAGCAGACACTGCATCCACATGGCATTCCCGGGCATACCGACTGCATTCAGGCGAGTCATTTTGGCCGGCCACAGCGCCTTCGGCGTCCCCTGAATAATCGCCTTCAGCGGGGAGTAAATCAGCGTGAAAAATGCGCCTGTGTAGGCCAGGAACATCGACAGGCCTGTGATGCGGGCAAACCATACGCCCATCGTGATAGCACCTTCCTGCGACAAATTTAGCGCATGGCCAAAGTTCGACCCGAGGCTGGTCATCAGCACATAGGTAATGTTACCGAGGTTAGTGGAGCGGTTGCTCAGCACGGCCTGCCAGTTGGTGCTTACACCCCACAGGAAAATCGCCAGCGAATAGCCGATGGAAATCACGATAGCGGCGATGATGATGCCTTTGGCGAAGTTCTTTTCCGGGCTCTCGGTTTTATCGACCAGGCCGCCGACAGCTTCAATCCCACCGTAGGCAAAAATGGCAAATACCACAAACGAGAGCATCGACAAGCCGGTCTGATAACCCGGGTTAGGCGAGGCGGTAAACGCGACCGGCTCGGCAAAATGCCCGCCGTTCAGCGCGAAGATGGCAATACTCACCGCCAGCAAGACCAGGTTCAGGCACATCACCGCGATCCCACCCACGGCGGTGATTTTGGCAATTTTATTGATACCTTTTGCGGCCACGAACGTCACCGCCACCATCCACAGAACGGCCAGAATCCCGACCATCTGAGTTGAACTCAGGCCGATGAATGACCAGGTCTGGGTTTTATCGGCCCCGAACAGAAAAGTCGACAGCGGTACCCAAATCTTCGCCGCGGTGCTGACCATCCACACCACGTAGGAGGAGAACCACATGAAAGTGCCGATAAACGCATAGCGTGGACCGACGCTGTTGTTCATCCAGGAGTAGATCCCGCCCTCTTCTTTACGAAATGCGGATCCCATTTCCGCCATCATTAGCGCGAAAGGGATGAAGAAGAACAGCGCCGAAAGCAGGTAAAACGGCGTGGCGCTGTAACCCATCAAATAAAACGCCGACGGACTGTTGGCGAAGCCAAACACCGACGTGAAAATCATGAGAATGAGGCCTGTCAGACTCATCCTTTTTATACTTTGGGTCATTAACCCTCCTGAATCCTGGCGAAAACGAGAATACTTTCAAAGTGATGCCCGTCGAGCCGAACAGAAATGGCGGCGCGGTAAGGTGACAAAATCGGGCATGATGTCAGGATAATAACGACAAACCAGATAAAAATTGTGACTTTTAGAGCGGGAGTGACACTATCATCTAAGTAACAATGCTGTTACAGATGTAAATTCGAGATAAACGTGTGGGGGATTTTAGGCTTTCGCCGCCGGAGGGACCGACGGCGAGTGTCAATCACATCAAGCGCGATCTACCGTAAAAGCAATCACGTCGCCAATGCTTTGGGCACCCAGTGCCAGCATCACCAGGCGATCGACACCCAGTGCGACGCCGGAGCTGTCCGGCAGGCCTGCGTTGAGCGCGTCCAGCAGATTAACGTCAATCGGCTGCTGTGGCAGGCCGCGGGCGGCGCGTTTACGGTTGTCCTGCTCGAAACGTTGCTGCTGTTCACGCGCGTCGGTCAGTTCGTGGAAACCATTCGCCAGCTCAATACCTTTGTAATACACCTCGAAACGTTCCGCCACGCGGTGATCTTCGGTGCTGATCTGCGCCAGCGAAGCCTGGCTTGCCGGGAAGTGATAGACGAAAGTCGGACGGTCTTTTCCAATATGTGGCTCAACGCCCATGGCGAACAGCAGCTGCAACAGAGTGTCGCGGTCTTCTTCAGTGTCAGCAATGTTGCTGAGATCGAGTTTCGCCGCCACTTCACGCAGTTGCGCCTTATCCGCCGACAGCGGATCAATTTCCAGATGACGCTGGAAAGCCTGCTGATAGGAGAGGCTTTCAGCCGGCTGGCATTCCAGTACCTGCTGCAATAAATCGTCCACTTCGTTGATCAGGCGGTACATGTCGTAATGTGGACGATACCACTCGAGCATGGTGAATTCTGGGTTGTGATGACGCCCCATCTCTTCATTACGAAAGCTTCTGCACAACTGGAACACCGGACCACATCCCGCCGCCAGCAGGCGCTTCATGTGATATTCCGGGCTGGTCATCATGTAGAGATTAATACCCTGAGAATGGCCGGGGCCGACGAAACGCGTCTCAAACGGGACAAGATGAATATCCGTCACCGTCGCCTGACTCATGCACGGCGTTTCCACCTCCAGCACGCCGCGATCGGTAAAGAAGCGGCGGATTTCCGCCATAATGGCCGCGCGTTTCAACAGATTGGGGATGGAGGCGCTCGGCTGCCAGGTGGCCGTTTCGCTCATGCTAAAACTCTCCGAAGACAAACAAAGGCCCGAAGTCTACTCGCAAGCGCCGCACGAGACAAATTTTGCCCGGCGAAAACGTCCGTTTATGGCGTAAAGACGTTTCCATGACGGAATTCATCAATTTCGATGATCAATGGCCGAACAGAACAACAAAAAAATCGAACGCGTCAAATTTCCCTCGCAACCATACGGATATACTGAGCTACCCATAAAGGAGCAGTGGAATCACGTTCGCAATTGCCGTGCCGACTGAGTGAACTACCTTTGGTTAGGTGTGTTGCGAAATAACAACAATTCTGGAGGAATGTCGTGCAAACCTTTCATGCCGATCTGGCCGTTATAGGCGCTGGCGGGGCGGGATTACGGGCTGCAATTGCCGCAGCGCAGGCCAATCCCAACGCAAAAATCGCACTGATTTCAAAAGTCTATCCTATGCGTAGCCATACCGTTGCCGCTGAAGGCGGTTCTGCGGCGGTCGCTCAGGATCATGACAGCTTTGAGTACCATTTCAACGATACCGTTTCCGGTGGCGATTGGCTCTGTGAGCAGGATGTCGTGGACTACTTTGTTCACCATTGCCCGACCGAGATGACCCAGCTTGAACAATGGGGATGTCCGTGGAGCCGCCGTGAAGATGGTTCCGTTAACGTGCGTCGCTTCGGCGGAATGAAAATTGAGCGTACCTGGTTTGCCGCAGATAAAACCGGCTTCCATATGCTGCACACCCTCTTCCAGACTTCCCTGCAATTCCCTCAAATTCAACGTTTTGACGAACACTTCGTGCTGGATATTCTGGTCGATGACGGTCAGGCGCGCGGCCTCGTGGCAATGAACATGATGGAAGGCGAGCTGATCCAGATCCGCGCCAATGCAGTCGTTATGGCGACGGGCGGTGCCGGCCGCGTTTATCGCTACAACACCAACGGCGGCATCGTCACCGGTGACGGCATGGGCATGGCGCTGAGCCACGGCGTGCCGCTGCGTGATATGGAGTTCGTCCAGTATCACCCAACCGGTCTACCGGGTTCCGGCATCCTGATGACCGAAGGCTGCCGCGGCGAAGGCGGTATTCTGGTCAACAAAGACGGCTACCGTTATCTGCAAGATTACGGCATGGGACCAGAAACGCCGCTCGGCGAGCCGAAAAATAAATACATGGAACTGGGCCCACGCGACAAAGTGTCACAGGCTTTCTGGCACGAATGGCGCAAAGGCAACACTGTCTCCACGCCGCGTGGGGACGTGGTTTACCTCGACCTGCGCCATCTCGGTGAGAAAAAACTGCTGGAACGCCTGCCGTTTATCTGCGAACTGGCCAAAGCCTATGTCGGCGTCGACCCGGTGAAAGAACCTATTCCGGTGCGTCCAACCGCGCATTACACCATGGGCGGAATTGAAACCGATCAGCAGTGCGAAAGCCGCATCAAGGGCCTTTTTGCCGTGGGGGAATGTTCTTCCGTCGGCCTGCACGGTGCAAACCGTCTGGGTTCTAACTCATTAGCAGAACTGGTGGTCTTTGGCCGTATGGCCGGTGAACGCGCGATGGAACGCGCTTCGACGGCAGGTGAAGCCAACAGCGCGGCGCTGGATGCACAGGTGGTCGATGTCGAAAAACGCCTGAAAGCGCTGGTTAACCAGGAAGGTAATGAGAACGGGTCGAAGATCCGCGACGAAATGGGCCTGTCGATGGAAGAAGGTTGCGGTATCTACCGTACGCCGGAGCTAATGCAGAAAACCATCGATAAGCTGGCTGAGTTGCAGGAACGTTTTAAACGCGTGCGCATCACCGACACCTCGAGCGTGTTCAACACCGATTTGCTGTACACCATCGAGCTGGGCCACGGCCTGAACGTTGCCGAATGTATGGCGCATTCCGCCCTCGCGCGTAAAGAGTCCCGTGGGGCGCATCAGCGTCTGGACGAAGGCTGCACTGAGCGTGATGACGTTAACTTCCTCAAGCATACCCTTGCTTTCCGCGATGCAGATGGCACGACGCGCCTCGAGTACAGCGACGTGAAGATTACCACTCTGCCACCTGCGAAACGCGTTTACGGTGGAGAAGCGGAAGCTGCCGATAAGAAGGAGACGGCAAATGGCTGAGGTGAAAAATTTGAAAATCGAGATCGTGCGCTACAACCCGGAATCAGACACAGCCCCGCACAGTGCGTTCTATGAAGTGCCTTACGACGAACAAACGTCGTTGCTGGACGCGCTGGGCTATATCAAAGATAACCTTGCGCCAGACCTCAGCTATCGCTGGTCCTGCCGTATGGCTATCTGCGGTTCCTGCGGCATGATGGTGAACAAGGTGCCGAAACTCGCCTGTAAAACCTTCCTGCGTGAATACGAAAAAGGGCTGAAGGTCGAAGCGCTGGCGAATTTCCCGATTGAACGCGATCTGGTGGTCGATATGACCCACTTTATCGAAAGTCTGGAAGCCATTAAGCCGTACATCATCGGCAATCCGCGTACGCCAGATCAGGGGCCAAACACCCAAACTCCGGCGCAGATGGCGAAATACCATCAGTTCTCCGGCTGCATCAACTGTGGTCTGTGCTACGCCGCCTGCCCGCAGTTTGGTCTCAACAAAGAGTTTATAGGCCCGGCGGCTATTACGCTGGCGCATCGTTATAACGAAGACAGCCGCGACCACGGGAAAAAGGAGCGCATGGCGCAACTGAACGGCAAAAATGGCGTCTGGAGCTGCACCTTTGTCGGCTACTGCTCGGAAGTGTGTCCGAAGCACGTCGACCCGGCCGCCGCCATTCAGCAGGGCAAAGTGGAAAGCTCGAAAGACTTTCTTATCGCCACCCTGAAACCACGCTAAGGAGTGCATCATGACGACAAAACGCAAACCCTACATGCAGCCGATGACCTCCACATGGTGGAAGAAACTGCCTTTTTATCGCTTTTATATGATTCGTGAAGGGACCGCGGTTCCAACGGTATGGTTCAGCATCGTGTTGATTTACGGACTGTTCGCACTGAAGCACGGCGCTGAATCCTGGGCGGGCTACGTCGGGTTCCTGCAAAACCCGATTGTGGTGGGGCTGAATCTGATAACCCTGGCCGCCGCGTTGCTGCATACCAAAACCTGGTTTGAATTAGCGCCAAAAGCCGCCAACGTGATTATCAACGGCGAAAAGTTAGGGCCAGAGCCGGTTATTAAAGCACTGTGGGGGGTGACGATTGTGGCCACCGCAGTTGTCCTGTTTGTCGCACTGTTCTGGTAAGGAGACCAAGATGATTAATCCAAATCCAAAACGTTCGGACGAGCCCGTCTTCTGGGGCCTGTTTGGCGCAGGCGGCATGTGGGGCGCAATCATTGCACCGGTGATGGTGCTGCTGGTCGGTGTTCTGCTGCCGCTCGGCCTGGCACCGCATGACGCCTTCAGCTACGAACGCGTGCTGTCCTTTGCTCAAAGTTTTATTGGCCGTGCATTCCTGTTTCTGATGATTGTTCTGCCACTGTGGTGTGGTTTGCACCGCATTCATCACGCCATGCATGACCTGAAAATTCATGTGCCGAATGGCAAATGGGTGTTCTACGGACTGGCGGCTATTTTGACCGTCATTACACTCGTCGGTGTGATTTTCATTTAAAGCTGAGATGCCCGGCACATGCCGGGCATATTTCTTGTCCCGTCTCGTACTTTTTTCCCGCCCGGTTCTACACTTACAAGAAAACATGCAAGGACATTACCATGCGTCTGCTGTCCATCATTGCGACTGTTGCTGCTGCATTTTTGCTTGTTGCTTGTAGTAATCCTGTTCCCCCTCCCGGCGTGACCGTCGTCGCCCCTTTTGATGCCAACCGATACCTCGGCACCTGGTATGAAATCGCCCGTCTGGACCACAATTTTGAAAAAGGACTGGAGAGGGTCACCGCCACTTATAGCTTGCGCAGTGATAACGGGATTAACGTGCTGAACAAAGGCTACAACCCAGACAGGGGAATGTGGCAAAAAACCGATGGCGTGGCTTATTTCACCGGCTCACCGAACAGGGCTGCGATGAAGGTGTCATTCTTCGGCCCGTTCTACGGCGGATACAATATTATTGCGCTGGATAAAGAGTATAAGCATGCGCTGGTCTGTGGACCGGATCGCGATTATTTATGGATCCTCGCCCGCACGCCAACCATTTCCAATGAAATGAAGCAGCAGATGCTGGATATCGCGACCCGGCAGGGTTTCCCCGTTCAGAAATTGATTTGGGTGAATCAGACCTATTAATGCGCGCTGAGTTTCAGGCCAATGATGCCGCAAACGATCAGCCCCAGGCTGAATATACGGGCGGCACTGGCGGATTCACCGAGCAGAAGGATACCGGTTATCGCCGCACCCACTGCACCGATACCGGTCCAGATAGCATAAGCCGTGCCGACTGGCAGGGTTTTCATTGCCCATGATAGCAAGGCGATGCTGGCGATCATCGCCGTTGCCGTCATGACGCTCGGCACAAGGCGCGTAAAACCGTGGGTATATTTCAGGCCGACGGCCCAGACTACTTCCAGCAGACCGGCAACAACAAGAATTAACCAGGACATTTTTGACTCCAGATTGGGGCCGTCCCCGGTATTGTAGATACGTTTACAGGTCGTCCTGTAAAGTCTTAGAGAATGTTTATTTTAACCGCTGCTTTCGGGGATGCAAGTAATTTGGCTTAAGTTGATTTTCCGCGATGATTAGGTGAATTAGGCGCATTTCAATGCGGAGATCGCCTTTTTATGTCGCCGTCACTTTCATTATGATGGCCCTCTGTTCCCTTTGCATTCGCAAACTATGAAGCGCTTACCTGGCCTGTATGTATAAAATCCTGATTATTGATCGCTGTTGTTTCAGTCGTCTCGGACTGGAAACGTGGCTGCAAGCGGTCAATGGCGGTAAATCGTCGTTTCTGATTACCCCTCTGAACAGTTTATTGTTGGCAAAAGCGTATGTGGAAAGCTGGCAACCGCATCTGGTTATCGCTGATTTCACCTGCTTTCAGCACGATCTTCAGCAGTCACATTTTCTGCCCGCCCTTCTGGCCGTTTGCGAACAACGCACGTGCCTGATTCGGCTGCAAAACGAGCCCTTTGTCTTTAAAAACGTGGGAGAAACGCTCGCTAAAAAAGCGCCGCTGGAAACGCTCGGCCAGCGTATTTTGACAGTGCTGCGCAACGGTCCCGCAATGAATCCGGTGCGTATAGTCACGCCGCTCTTAACGCGTCAGGAAGAGAAAGTATTGTCGTTATGGATGGACGGTGCCAGCAATCAGACAATTGCCAAGGAAATGCAGATTACCGGCAAAACGGTCTACACCTACAAGCGCAACATTCGCATGAAACTGAAAGTCGAAAATCGATTTTCGCCGTTCATTCCCTCAACCGAATGTGTGGAATAACGGTACGGCCTGAAACCGTACCGAACATCGTTAGTTCTGGGCTTTGGTTGCTGCACCTGAAATAGCGTTACCGCCATCAGAAATATCCTCCCCCATCCCTTTCGTCGTATTACAGCCCGAAAGCACAGAAGAGAGCACCAGGAGAGTAAAAAACGCAGCAATGGTTTTCTTAAGCATAATGTCATCCTTTAATTGCCAGTTAATATTCATTATGTAGCAACATAAGCATAGACAAAATCGCCCATCATGGACGAAAACAGCGCAATTTTAAGACGATGTGAAGTGATTAGCTGGCAGCGTGCGAAATGGAGTTGCCCAGATGCTGGACGTCCTGGCCGAAGCCGCGGAAGGTGTTGCAGCCCGATAGCAGCGTACCGGTGAACAGAAGTATAAAGAAGAGTTTGAGTAAACGGTTCATCATCCCTGCGCTCTAAGAAAAAGTCGGCACGACGGAAGCGGTGCCGACTTTTTTATAGCATGAATTACTTCACGCGAGAAACGTATTCGCCAGAGCGGGTGTCAATTTTGATGACTTCGCCAATCTGCACGAACAGAGGCACTTTAACCACCGCGCCAGTCGTCAGAGTGGCTGGCTTGCCGCCAGTACCTGCGGTATCCCCTTTCAGGCCTGGATCGGTTTCAACGATTTCCAGTTCAACGAAGTTCGGTGGAGTCACAGAGATTGGACGACCGTTCCACAGCGTCACGATGCACTCAGCCTGGTCCAGCAGCCATTTAGCGTTTTCGCCAACCGCTTTCTCGTCGGCAGCCAGCTGCTCGAAGGTTTCGTTGTTCATGAAATGGTAGAACTCACCGTCGTTATACAGGTAAGTCAGGTTCATATCGATAACGTCTGCGCCTTCTGCAGAGTCGGTCGATTTGAAGGTTTTCTCTACGCGAGTACCGGTCAGCAGGCGACGCAGCTTAACGCGTGCGAACGCCTGGCCTTTGCCTGGTTTTACGAATTCGCTGGATTCAACCGAATACGGTTCTCCATCCATCATGATTTTAAGACCGGCACGGAAATCGTTGCTAGAATAAGTCGCCATAAGGCCCTCTAAATTTGTTAACTGGTAGCTAAGCCACAAAATGGCGCATATTGTAACCCTAAACACCCCGTCCAGAGAAGATTGGTTATCGCAACTTGCCGATGTAATCACCGATCCTGATGAACTGTTACGTCTCTTAAATGTAGACGCTGATGAAAATTTGCTCGCAGGCCGTGAGGCGAAACGTTTATTCCCGCTGCGGGTCCCGCGGGCGTTTGTCGCACGCATGGAAAAAGGCAATCCCAACGACCCCTTACTGCTTCAGGTTCTGACCTCTCAGCTTGAGTTCGCCACGACCCCCGGTTTCAGTACCGACCCGCTGGAAGAACAGCACAGCGTTGTGCCGGGGTTGCTGCATAAGTACCGCAACCGCGCGCTGCTGCTGGTGAAAGGTGGCTGCGCCGTGAACTGTCGCTATTGCTTCCGTCGTCATTTCCCGTATGCCGACAACCAGGGAAACAAACGGAACTGGCAGGTGGCGCTGGATTACATCGCCGCCCATCCTGAACTCGATGAAATCATCTTTTCCGGCGGCGACCCGCTAATGGCAAAGGACCACGAGCTCACCTGGCTGCTGGATGCGCTCGAAGCCATTCCGCACCTCAAACGCCTGCGCATTCACAGCCGTTTGCCGATAGTCATTCCGGCACGCATCACCGATGGGCTGGCGGAACGCTTCGCCCGTTCATCGCTGCAAATTCTGCTGGTGAATCACATCAACCACGCTCAGGAAATTGATGATGAATTCCGTCAGGCGATGCGAAAGCTGAAATTAGCCGGGGTGACGCTGCTCAACCAGAGCGTGTTGCTCCGTGACGTGAACAACAACGCACGAACGCTGGCGGAGCTCAGTAATGCCCTGTTTGACGCAGGCATCATGCCCTACTACCTGCACGTGCTGGATAAAGTACAGGGCGCCGCGCATTTCCTGGTGAGCGATGAAGAAGCCCGCGCCATCATGCGTGAACTACTGACGCTGGTGTCAGGCTACATGGTGCCCAAACTGGCGCGTGAAATTGGCGGTGAGCCAAGTAAAACTCCGCTCGATTTACAGCTACGCCAAAGCTAATCCAATTTTAGGTCACACCTGCCTGCGCGGAGCCCTTCTCGCAGGCAGCAAGTCCGGAAACCGACTCTTCCCAACGCCCGACGAGTGCTATTTTAGCCCCCGAAAAAACAGGGAGAATAAGATGAGCTCAATCCTCACCGGCATTAATACCGGCGTCATTCGCCACGGCAAACAGTTTACGGCGCTGGCGCTGAAAATTAATCAACAACACGAACAGCTGCTGCTGCTCATCCCGGCGTTACCACTGCGCGATCTTTTTATCTGTTTCGAATACCGACTACACCTGCAAAGCCTGCGCAATGCTAAAGACAAGGCGACATTCAAAAAACGGCAGGAAATCGCCACTGCGCAGATGCATAAACATATTCCTTCGCTAATCCAGAGTGAATTACAGGAGGCGGGGTTACATCAGTGCATCACGAAAATTGAGCCGAATAACAAACGCAAAAACGAACTGCAGCTCACGATGACGCTTCAGGGCGGAAACACGTTATCGCTGTTAATTGATGACGCTCAAATTGCGTTATTCGTCAGCGCCATTTCCCACGCCATCAATAACGCGGGCATGCATACGCTGTCGCTACGTCTGTCATCGCTGTTGGACTTTTTACCGCTGTACGATGCCACGATAAAAAATAACGGCGAGCTGGAATATGATTCTTATCCGCACCCGGCATGGAAACTCGCACTCTTTAGCGAAACGCTGGCGCTGGTGTATCACTACGCCGACGAACACGGTGAACAGCAGGCATACGGCACGGTGATTAAAACCCGGCTTCGCAGTGAGATGAAAGAGACGCAGGCCATTGCGCAGCGGCTTTTGGCGTTTAGTCCACGACTGAAAAAGCTGGAAGGGAAAAAGTGTCAGACTTCGGTCTTTACGTTGGCGTCAGGCACGGAGTATGTTCCCCGCGAGCACTGTTTACGCGCGTTACATGCGTTATGGCAGAAATCAGGAAAATCTATACCCTAAATAAGAAATGCCCTCAAACAGAGGGCGTCTTTACGGCGGGAAAGGATCAGTTAGGGCACTTATAAACCTGGCCGATCATTTCGCTGTCCGTTGGAACAAAGCTTGAAAGCATGCCCTGAGTGGGACTGCTCACGCCATAAATAACGTTGCCGCCCAAGTCTGCCGCCTGATTACGCAGCGCATTCGCCGCGCCACGCATTGAACCACCCTCTTCACCATGCTGACCAGAGAGCCAGTTGCTCTGCTTGCCCGTTGCGGTGCCGACCAGGTGGCATTCAGCGCCCGGCTTGTCTTCAACAAAGCGAACATTTTGCCCGCCTGCGGTCAGTTCATTGCTGGAACTGCAGCCTGCCAATAATAAAGCGGCACCGACGATCCCTGCACAGACGTTTACGCGCATCTTATTCCTCGTTATAAATGGGCTGGACACAACTTGTCCGTGTGAACGTTATACTAAAAAGATGACCAAAAGAAAAACCCCCGTGACATTATCTGCCACAGGGGTTTATTTTTACACTTCATAATTCAAGCCGCAGGTGCGTTGTCTGCACTCGCTCACCCCAGTCACTTACTTAATGTAAGCACCTGGGGATTCTCGAGTTGGCCGCCTTCCTGCGACTCAAATTATTTAGTGTAAGATTTTGGGGGGACGAATTACATCATGCCGCCCATGCCACCCATACCACCCATACCGCCAGCACCTAAGTCAGGGCCGTCGCCTTTAGGCAGGTCAGTCACCATACATTCGGTGGTGATCATCAGGCCAGCAACGGATGCTGCGTACTGCAGTGCAGAACGGGTTACTTTGGTTGGATCCAGAATACCCATGTCGATCATGTTGCCGTATTCTTCGGTCGCCGCGTTGTAACCGTAGTTACCGTCGCCCGCTTTAACGATGTTAGCCACAACGGATGGTTCTTCGCCGCAGTTCAGCACGATCTGACGCAGTGGGGATTCCATTGCGCGCAGCGCAACTTTGATACCCACGTTCTGGTCTTCGTTCACGCCACGCAGTTCGCCCAGCTTGCTTGCAACACGGATCAGCGCAACGCCGCCGCCTGCAACCACGCCTTCTTCTACCGCAGCACGGGTTGCGTGCAGGGCATCTTCAACGCGGGCTTTCTTCTCTTTCATTTCAACTTCAGTCGCCGCGCCTACTTTGATAACGGCAACGCCGCCAGCCAGTTTCGCTACACGTTCCTGCAGTTTTTCACGATCGTAGTCGGAAGTCGCTTCTTCGATCTGCTGACGAATCTGAGTCACACGACCCTGAATGGCCGCTTCTTCACCCACACCATCGATGATGGTGGTGGTGTCTTTGTTGATAACAACGCGTTTCGCCTGACCCAGGTCTTCCAGAGTTGCTTTTTCCAGCTCCATACCGATCTCTTCAGAGATTACGGTACCGCCAGTCAGCGTTGCGATATCCTGCAGCATGGCTTTACGACGGTCGCCGAAGCCAGGTGCTTTAACCGCAGCTACTTTCACGATGCCACGCATGGTGTTAACCACCAGCGTCGCCAGCGCTTCGCCTTCAACGTCTTCAGCAACGATGACCAGTGGCTTGCCTGCTTTCGCAACGGCTTCCAGAACTGGCAGCATCTCACGGATGTTGGAGATTTTTTTATCAGCAAGCAGGATGAACGGGCTTTCCAGTTCTACTGCGCCAGTTTCAGGCTTGTTGATGAAGTATGGGGACAGGTAGCCACGGTCGAACTGCATACCTTCAACCACGTCCAGCTCGTCCTGCAGACCGGTACCGTCTTCAACGGTGATAACACCTTCTTTGCCCACTTTGTCCATCGCTTCAGCAATGAGTTTACCCACGGTTTCGTCGGAGTTAGCGGAGATGGTGCCGACCTGAGCAATGGCTTTAGAGTCAGAGCATGGTACGGACAGGGTTTTCAGTTCTTCAACGGCCGCAGCGACAGCTTTGTCGATACCACGTTTCAGATCCATTGGGTTCATGCCCGCAGCAACGGCTTTCAGACCTTCGGTGATGATGGACTGAGCCAGTACGGTTGCGGTGGTGGTACCGTCGCCTGCAGCGTCGTTCGCTTTCGAGGCAACTTCTTTTACCATCTGCGCGCCCATGTTTTCGAACTTGTCTTCCAGCTCGATTTCACGTGCTACAGAAACACCATCTTTAGTGATGGTCGGTGCACCGAAAGATTTATCCAGAACCACGTTACGGCCTTTAGGGCCCAGGGTTACTTTCACTGCATCTGCCAGTACGTTCACGCCGCGCAGCATTTTCACACGGGCGTCGTTACCGAATTTTACGTCTTTAGCTGCCATTTTCTTTTCCCTTAAATTCGTTCAGGTTCGCGAGTGGATTACGCTTCAACAATTGCCAGAATGTCGCTTTCAGACATGATCAGCACTTCTTCGTTGTCGATTTTCTCGGACTTCACGCCGTAACCGTCGTTGAAAATAACGATGTCGCCGACTTTAACGTCCAGTGGCTGCACAGTACCGTTTTCCAGGATGCGGCCTTTACCGACAGCGATGATTTCGCCACGAGTTGATTTGCCTGCTGCTGAACCGGTCAGAACGATGCCGCCCGCAGATTTGGATTCAACTTCTTTACGTTTGACGATCACACGATCATGTAACGGACGAATACTCATTGATAGCTCTCCTTTGAGAAAGTCTTTATCACTTATGGATGGCGCCGGAACGCAGTCGGTTTACCGGCTAGTGACCTGAGAGATGGGGGTGGCCTGCAATCCCTTCAAGGGGAAAATCAAAAAAAATTTTGAAATGGGCATTCGTCACAAAACGATTTCACACGCTACAGTGCTACGATGCGGGCTTTCCCGTAACAGGTTGAAGTGATGAGAGGTTTAAAACAAGAGCTCGGTCTGGCGCAAGGCGTGGGATTACTGTCCACTTCGCTGCTTGGCACCGGCGTCTTTGCCGTTCCGGCGCTGGGTGCGCTGGTTGCTGGTGACACCAGCCTTTGGGCGTGGCCTGCGCTCATCCTGCTGGTTTTCCCGATTGCGATTGTCTTTGCCGTACTGGGCCGTCATTTCCCAAGCGCAGGCGGCGTGGCGCACTTCGTCGGCATGGCGTTTGGCCCTCGACTGGAGCGCGTCACCGGTTGGCTGTTTTTGTCAGTGATTCCGGTAGGTTTACCGGCAGCGTTACATATTGCCACCGGTTTTAGCCAGGCGCTGTTTGGCTGGCATGATGAACAGCTGCTGCTGGCAGAACTCGGCACGCTGGGCATCATCTGGTGGGTCGGCTCGCGCGGCGCCAGTACCAGCGCCAATCTGCAAACGCTGGTCGCGGCCCTGATTGTCGCGCTCATCGCGGTACTGTGGTGGGCAGGCAACATCACCTTTTCCGACATCCCTTTCCCGCCAGTCACCCGCGTCGACCACTCGCAGCTTTTCGCCGCGCTGTCGGTGATGTTCTGGTGCTTCGTCGGCCTCGAAGCCTTCGCGCACATGGCTTCCGAATTCAAACAGCCGGAACGCGATTTCCCGCGCGCGCTGATGATTGGCCTGCTGTTGGCGGGTGCCGTCTACTGGGCCTGCACAGTGCTGGTGCTCCATTTCCACGCTTTCGGTGCCGATAAAGCCGCAGCGGCCTCGTTGCCGAGTATTGTGGTCACGCTGTTTGGCGTTAAAGCCCTGTGGATGGCGAGCGTTATCGGTTTTCTGGCATGCTTCGCCAGCCTGAATATTTATATCCAGAGCTTTGCCCGGCTGGTGTGGTCCCAGGCGCAATACCGGCCAAGTAGCCGGCTGGCGCAGCTTTCCCCGCGACGTATTCCGCTGAATGCACTGAACATGGTTCTCGGCTGCTGCGTGTTGAGCACGCTGTGCATCTATGCGCTGAACATCAATCTGGAAGCGTTAATCATATATGCCAACGGCATTTTCATCATGATTTATCTGCTGTGCATGCTGGCAGGATGTCGTTTGCTGAAAGGGAGATTCAGAGTGCTGGCGGTGACTGGCGGGGTTCTGTGTTTGCTGCTGCTGGCGATGGTCGGCCTGAAAAGCCTGTATGCCATTATCATGCTGGCGGCGCTGTGGCTATTTTTGCCCAAGCGCGGGGCGGTGGTTACACAATAAAGAAGCCCGGGGCATTGTGCCTCCGGGCTCGTCTCATTAGCGGTCGTCTTTGTTTTCCAGTCGGTCGCGTTCGTCATCTTTACGCTGATATTCCCCGTCAAAGGTATCTCCGCCGCCACTGCCTGCGGTAAAGCCACCGCCCGGCGTGCGGGCAAAACGCAGATGCGGCATCAGCTTGAGCGTCAGGTGTTTTTGCACCGGCGGTAACAGCAGCAGCATACCGAGGAAATCGGTAAAGAAGCCCGGCAGCACCAGCAGCAGGCCCGCGATGATCAACGACACGCTTTTGATCATTTCCGCCGCAGGGCTTTCGCCCGCCTGCATCTTCTGCTGCATCAGCATAAAGTTTTTAAAGCCCTGGTTACGCACCAAAGACATCCCGATGACCGAGGTGAAAATCACCAGAATCAGGGTCATCAATACGCCGAACACATGCGCGACCTGAATGAATATCGAGATCTCAATGTAGACATATAAAAAAACGGCAATTAAAGGTATCCAGCGCACTGGTTTCTCCTGTTGAGCAACAACCACTTCCGGCGGCTGTTTGAATGAGTTTGCGATTCGCGTGTTCAGGAGATGGAGGCAAAAACCGCATTTTCAATCGGCGGCGGCACTCTTTTTCACCCTGGTGTTATTGCGGTGATTCATTTCACAGATTAATAAATCTGATATGGATCGGCGCATAATAAGTGATCCAGATTACGGCAATTCGCTATCATCAGCATATGATCATGGGCACCGGGCCGATTAAGGAAATAATCGTCGGCTAAAAAACACACATGACCCCACTCATCCTGTGTGTAGGGTGAAATCATTAGCAGCTTAATCAAGAAGGTTCACATGTTAAACAACATTCGTATCGAAGAAGACTTGTTGGGCACCAGGGAAGTTCCAGCGGACGCTTATTACGGTGTCCACACTCTGAGAGCGATTGAAAATTTCTACATCAGCAACAACAAAATCAGCGACATCCCGGAGTTTGTTCGCGGGATGGTAATGGTGAAGAAAGCCGCCGCGCTGGCGAATAAAGAGCTACACACTATTCCTAAAGGTGTCGCCGACGCCATTGTTGCCGCCTGTGATGAAGTGCTGAACAACGGCAAATGCATGGATCAGTTCCCGGTTGACGTCTATCAGGGCGGCGCGGGTACCTCCGTGAACATGAATACCAACGAAGTGCTGGCCAACATCGGCCTCGAGCTGATGGGACATCAGAAAGGGGAATATCAGTTCCTGAACCCTAACGATCACGTCAACAAGTGCCAGTCAACGAACGACGCCTACCCGACCGGTTTCCGCATCGCGGTGTATGCCTCCATCGTCAAACTGATCGACGCCATTAACCAACTGGGAGATGGCTTCCAGCGTAAATCCATTGAATTCCAGGATATTCTGAAGATGGGTCGCACCCAGCTGCAGGATGCAGTTCCGATGACGCTCGGCCAGGAATTCCACGCATTTAACGTGCTGCTGAACGAAGAAACGAAAAACCTGCTGCGCACGGCTGAACTACTACTGGAAGTGAACCTCGGCGCAACCGCCATCGGTACGCGCCTGAATACGCCAGACGGCTATCAGCAACTGGCGGTACAGAAGCTGGCCGAAGTTGCCAACATGCCGGTAGTGCCTGCAGAAGACCTGATTGAAGCCACCTCCGACTGCGGTGCATACGTGATGGTGCACAGTGCACTGAAACGTCTGGCAGTGAAAATGTCGAAAATCTGTAATGACCTGCGCCTGCTTTCCTCCGGCCCGCGTGCTGGCCTGAACGAAATCAACCTGCCAGAACTGCAGGCGGGCTCGTCCATCATGCCAGCCAAAGTGAACCCGGTGGTGCCAGAAGTCGTGAACCAGGTGTGCTTCAAAGTGATTGGCAACGACACCACCGTGACCATGGCATCTGAAGCGGGCCAGCTTCAGCTGAACGTGATGGAACCTGTGATTGGCCAGGCGATGTTTGAGTCCATCCACATTCTGACCAACGCCTGCTACAACCTGCTGGAAAAATGCATCAACGGCATTACCGCCAACAAAGCCGTGTGCGAGAGCTACGTCTACAACTCCATCGGGATTGTTACCTATCTCAACCCGTTCATCGGCCACCACAACGGCGACATCGTTGGTAAAATCTGTGCTGAAACCGGGAAGAGCGTACGTGAAGTGGTGCTGGAGCGCGGCCTGCTTACCGAAGCAGAGCTGGACGATATCTTCTCGCCACAGAACCTGATGCATCCGGCCTACAAAGCCAAGCGTTTTACAGATGAAAGCGAACAGTAATAATTCTGGTTAAAATCATGCAAGGCACGTCAGGGGTGACGTGCCTTTTTTCATTTCTGGAACATCAAAAAAATAACATTTACGTATCCAACATCCAACAATCAAGGAAGCGGCCATGATAGTCATCGAACTTATCATTGTATTAGCGGCGATATTTATCGGCGCCAGACTAGGGGGCATTGGCATCGGTTATGCGGGTGGCCTGGGCGTTCTCGTCCTCGCGGTAATAGGCGTGAAGCCGGGGCATATCCCGTTTGACGTTATCTCCATCATCATGGCGGTGATTGCGGCTATCTCAGCGATGCAGATTGCCGGTGGTCTGGACTATCTCGTGAATCAAACCGAGAAACTGCTGCGCAGAAATCCAAAATACATCACCATTCTCGCACCGATCGTCACCTACTTTCTGACCATTTTTGCCGGTACCGGCAACATCTCGCTGGCCACGCTGCCGGTTATCGCCGAAGTGGCGAAAGAACAAGGCGTTAAACCGTGCCGCCCGCTGTCCACAGCCGTTGTTGCCGCGCAGATTGCGATTACCGCCTCGCCAATTTCCGCAGCCGTGGTGTACATGTCGTCGGTTCTGGAAGGCCACGGTATCAGCTACATTCACCTGCTTTCAGTGGTTATCCCTTCCACGCTGATGGCGGTACTACTGATGTCTTTCCTCGTCACCATGCTGTTTAACGCTAAGCTGTCCGACGACCCGGTATACCTCAAGCGCCTGGAAGAGGGCCTGGTGGAACTGCGCGGCGAACGTCAGATGGAGATCAAACCCCGGGCGAAACTGTCGGTACTGATGTTCCTGCTCGGCGTGGTTTGCGTGGTGGTTTATGCCATCGTCAACAGCCCAAGCCTTGGCCTGGTAGCCGCCCCGCTCATGAACACCACCAACGCCATCCTGATTATCATGTTGAGCGTCGCGACGCTGACCACCATTCTGTGTCGCGTAGAAACTGACAGCATTCTCAGCTCCAGCACCTTTAAGGCCGGGATGAGCGCCTGTATCTGTATTTTGGGCGTAGCGTGGCTCGGCGACACCTTCGTGTCCGCCAATATTGACTGGATCAAAGAGACTGCGGGCAGCGTGATTCAGGGCCATCCGTGGCTGCTTGCGGTGATTTTCTTCTTCGCTTCGGCGCTGCTTTATTCTCAGGCTGCGACCGCCAAAGCGCTGATGCCAATGGCGCTGGCGCTGAACGTGTCTCCGCTGACCGCCGTAGCCTCATTTGCAGCTGTGTCGGGCCTGTTTATCCTGCCGACCTACCCGACGCTGGTTGCCGCCGTGCAGATGGATGACACCGGCACCACGCGCATTGGCCGCTTCGTGTTTAACCATCCATTCTTTATCCCTGGCACCATGGGCGTGATTTTCTCCGTCTGCTTCGGTTTCCTGCTCGGCAGTTTCATTCTCTGACCCTCACCGGGTGTAAAAATGCTTAAAGTCAGGCCGCTAGCGGCCTGACTCCTTCATCCTCCCGCCCCGCATCGTGCTATAGTGCCTTTTTTCGCCGATACGAGGTTGACGATGACCCTGCCCACCGCAGTTGTTGTGCTCTGTACCGCCCCGGATGAAGCTACAGCCCAGGACCTGGCTGCTAAAGTGCTGGCTGAAAAGCTCGCGGCATGTGTCACGCTCATGCCCAACGCCACGTCACTCTACTACTGGGAAGGCAAGCTCGAACAGGAGTACGAGGTGCAGATGCTGCTGAAATCAGATACGGCGCATCAGCAGGAACTCCTGGACTGCCTGAAGTCACATCACCCGTATCAAACGCCAGAATTGCTGGTTTTACCCGTTTCCCACGGAGACAATGCTTACCTCTCATGGCTCAACGATTCATTACGCTGATCCTGCTGCTGTGCAGCACATCGGCCTTTGCCGGGTTATTTGACGCACCCGGCCGCTCCAATTTCATTCCTGCTGATCGGGCATTTGCTTTTGATTTCCAGCAGAGCGCCCATGACCTTAATCTGAGCTGGCAGATAAAAGACGGCTATTACCTGTACCGAAAACAGGTAAGCATCACACCCGCGCAGGCCTCTGTCGGCCCGTTGCAGTTGCCCAACGGCGAATGGCATGAAGATGAATTCTTTGGCAAAAGTGAAATCTACCGCCATCAGCTCACGCTTCCGGTCATCATCAATCAGGCCAGTAAAGGCGCGACGTTAACGGTCACCTATCAGGGCTGCGCAGAAGCCGGGTTCTGTTATCCACCGGAAACGAAAGTGGTGCCTCTGAGCGACGTTATCGCCCCGGCCAAGGCTACGCCTGAATCAGTGACCCCGCCTGCAGCGAAGGTCAATCACCCCACCAGCGAGCCGCCCGCTACATTGCCGTTCTCGGCACTGTGGGCGCTGCTGATTGGCATTGGTATCGCCTTCACGCCGTGCGTGTTGCCGATGTATCCGCTGATTTCCGGTATCGTGCTTGGCGGTCAACAGCGCCTCTCAACGGGCCGCGCGTTGCTGCTGGCGTTTATCTATGTACAGGGCATGGCGCTGACCTATACCGCGCTGGGCCTGGTGGTTGCGGCGGCCGGGCTGAAGTTTCAGGCTGCGCTCCAGCATCCTTACGTGCTGATTGGCCTGTCAGCGGTGTTTATTCTGCTGGCGTTGTCGATGTTTGGCCTGTTCAGCCTGCAGCTCCCCTCTTCGCTGCAAACCCGCCTGACGCTGATGAGTAATCGCCAACAGGGCGGCTCTGCGGGCGGCGTATTTGCGATGGGTGCCATCGCTGGGCTGATTTGTTCTCCCTGCACTACCGCGCCGCTGAGTGCCATTCTGCTGTACATCGCCCAAAGCGGAAATCTGTGGTTGGGCGGCGGCACGCTGTACCTGTACGCATTGGGAATGGGATTACCGCTGATTCTGGTCACCGTCTTTGGCAACCGGCTGCTACCGAAAAGCGGGCCGTGGATGGCACAGGTTAAAATCGCCTTTGGCTTCGTGATCCTCGCGCTGCCGGTGTTCCTGCTCGAACGTATTATTGGCGACGCGTGGGGACTGCGTCTGTGGTCGATGCTTGGCGTTGCCTTCTTCGGCTGGGCGTTTATCGCCAGCCTGACGGCCAGCAAACCGTGGATGCGGGCAATACAAATCATACTGCTGGCCGCGGCGCTGGTCAGTGCGCGCCCGCTCCAGGATTGGGCATTTGGCGCTGTGCCAACGCAACAGCAGGCGCATTTAAACTTCACGCGTATCACTAACGTGGATGAACTAAATCAGGCGCTGGCAAAGGCTAACGGCAAACCGGTTATGCTAGACCTGTACGCCGACTGGTGCGTTGCCTGCAAAGAGTTCGAGAAATACACCTTTAGCGATCCGCAGGTTCAGCAGGCGCTGAAAAACAGCGTTTTGCTGCAGGCCGACGTGACGCGTAACACAACGCAAGATGCGGAGCTGCTGAAACAGTTGCAAGTTCCGGGTCTGCCGACCATTCTGTTTTTTGATTCCGCAGGTAAAGAGATCCCAGCCATGCGGGTTGCCGGATTTATGGATGCCGCCGCGTTTCAGGCGCATTTGCAGAATCTGGTCCGGTAAACGACACTTTTAAAGGGATAAACGGAGGATAAAGCCGTGCAACGCGAAGACGTATTGGGGAAAGCCCTGCAATTACTTGAGATTAAAGGGATTGCCGACACAACGCTGGAAATGGTGGCCAACGAGGCCAACCTCCCGCTTGATGATTTGCAGCGTTTCTGGCCCGACAAAGAAGCGCTGTTGTATGATGTGCTGCGCTATCTCAGCCAGCAGGTGGATATCTGGCGCCGACAGTTAATGCTCAATGAGGCGCTCAGCAGCGAGCAAAAGCTGCTGGCCCGCTACAGCGCATTGACGGAGTGTGTCAGCAATAACCGCTATCCCGGCTGCCTGTTCATCGCGGCGTGTACCTTTTACCCGGATCCCGAGCACCCCATTCATCAGCTTGCGGACCTGCAAAAGCGCACCGCCCATGCTTTCACGCATGAACTGCTGACGAAGCTGGAAGTGGATGACCCGACGATGGTGGCGAAGCAAATGGAGCTGGTACTTGAAGGCTGCCTGAGCCGTTTGCTGGTTAAACGCAGCCAGCAGGATGTTGATACCGCACAGCGCCTGGCAGAAGATATTCTACGCTTCGCCCAGTGCCGTTCGGGTGGCGCACTGACCTGATGTGCCTCGCTCACGTCAATCGCAGATAATTTGCGCAGTTTGCCGCAATGTTAAGCAAACGCGCTAGATTTCCGTGATTTGGGTTGACGGACAACGCTGATTAAGGTTTAATTCGCCCCGTTGCCCGGATAGCTCAGTCGGTAGAGCAGGGGATTGAAAATCCCCGTGTCCTTGGTTCGATTCCGAGTCCGGGCACCACTATTTAAAGAAACCAGCCTTAGGGCTGGTTTTTTGCTTTCTGGGGTATGGACTCTTCATCGAACTCTGTTCGATTATTCGCCGCAGGCGACTCACCCCTTCCCTAAACTGAAAATCGCATTCCCTCGACACCGTTCAATCATGAACAGAAACCGTCCTGTTTAAGGGGTTTACAGGATTTTCCATGAACATTTCATCCAAATTGAGCCTATTCGGATCGCAATTGCACAAACAATAATTGTCTAAACAGTGTACTATTGACGCTGTACGCGTCGATATATTAACCACCGGATACCGGAAGGCTGCACTATGACCGTTGAAAACTACTTGAAACGACTGCGAAATGTGAACGAAGAGCAGATGCTCGAAAAAATTGTTGCCCGCATTGAAAATAGTATCGAACCCGAATATATGGCTGCATTCCAGAAAGCCGCCGATAAACGCCGGGCAGAACTGTGTGATTATCAGTTCAGCCTGAACGACGACTTTGGTGAATTGAAAGCCCCTCGCAAGTATTAAGTCCTGCGTTCTTTAATCCGCTGCATTTTCTCCGGGCGAATCACCGGGGTTACCCTACACTTAAAAAGGTGAGTTTTTAGGGAAACCCGTTCTGTTTGTGTGATTCACAAGAGATAATGCTATGGAATTAAAGGATTATTACGCCATTATGGGCGTGAAGCCGACGGACGATCTCAAGACTATTAAGACCGCATATCGTCGTCTTGCCCGCAAGTACCATCCTGATGTCAGTAAAGAACCCGATGCCGAAGCCCGCTTTAAAGACATTGCGCAGGCCTGGGAAGTGCTGAGCGACGAACAGCGACGCACTGAGTATGACACCCTCTGGCAACACCGCAACGACCCGCCGTTCCGTCAGCAGGCACAGCCCAACTCACAACAACAAACCTACAGCCAGCAAGAGTTCGACGATATCTTTTCCTCCATTTTTGGCCAGCACGCACAGCAATCGCGTCAGCAACATTCTGCCCGTGGCCATGACGTCGAAATTGAAGTCGCCGTTTTCCTCGAAGAAACGCTCGAAGCCCACACCCGCCCTATCAACTACACGCTGCCGCTTTACAACGTTTTCGGGATGGTTGAGAAAGAAATCCCCAAATCGCTCAACGTTAAAATCCCGGCCGGCGTTGGTGACGGGCAGCGCATTCGTCTGAAAGGCCAGGGCACGCCGGGCGAGAACGGTGGGCCTGCGGGAGATTTGTGGCTCATCATCCGCATCGCACCGCATCCGCTGTTTGATATCGTCGGACATAATCTGGAAATTGTGCTGCCGCTCGCCCCTTGGGAAGCCGCGCTGGGCGCAAAAGTGAAGGTCCCGACGCTGAAAGAGCCGATTTTACTGACCATTCCGCCGGGCTGTCAGGCCGGGCAGCGACTGCGAATTAAAGGCAAAGGCCTGGTGAATAAGCAACACACCGGCGATCTGTTTGTGGTGATTAAAATCGTCATGCCGCCGAAAGCAGATGAGAAAACCAGCGCCCTATGGCAGCAGTTAGCTGAGGCACAAATCACCTTCAACCCTCGCCAACTGTGGGGTAAAAATCATGGCTAACGTCACTTTCACCCTGACCGTCACCGAATTTTGTCTGCATACCGGCGTCTCCGAAGAGGAGCTGGATGAGATAGTCGGCCTGGGCGTCATCCAGCCCGACGAAAGCCCCGACGCGCACTGGTTGTTTGACGATCGTGCCGTCACCATCGTCCACCGCGCGCTACGTCTTCGACGTGAACTGGCGCTCGACTGGCCTGGTATCGCCGTCACGCTGACCCTGATCGATGAAAACGAGCGCCTGAAGCAGGAAAACAGGCTGCTGCTTCAGCGGCTACAACGTTTTATCAACTAGCCCAGACACCGATGGGTGTAAACATTTGACACAAAGCCAGCCTGCGGGCTGGCCCTTTCGGTTACCCTTCTTAGCCAGCGCCTCTTATAATGTCTGCATGCGTTCTTTACCGACATTATTTCCCCATGATGACTTCCATTCTTAAACGCGACTGGCGAATTCCCGCCGCTGCTATCCTCGCCGCGGTGATACTGGCCTTTGCCTTTCAGCTCCACACCCATTGGGCTGCCTTCCTGCAATGGTGCCTAGCGACGCAAATCACGCTGCATCGCTATCTGGTGATGTACCTGCTGCAGCTCAACAACCATCAGTACACCGGTGGGCTGTGGCTGTTAGCCGGGGCGTTTCTTTACGGGGTGCTGCACGCCATCGGACCGGGTCATGGCAAATTTATTGTCACAACCTATCTCAGCACGCATCAGGAAAGTCAGCTGGCCTCGCGGGTAGTGCCTTTCCTCGGTAGCCTGATGCAGGGCATCAGCGCCATTGTGTTCGTCTTTGTGCTCGCCGTCGGGATGAATCTGGCCTCGGGCGACCTCAGTGAAAGCCGCTGGTACATTGAGAAAATCAGCGCGGTGCTGATCGGCAGCTTCGGCATGTTTGTGATTTGGCAGACCCTGAAAAGCCTGAAGCCGAAAACCTTCAGCATTCGTCGCATTAAACCCCTGTCCAATGACGGGCATGACCACGGTGCCGACTGCGGCTGCGGGCATCACGGCGTGGGGGCCGATATCACCCATGCCGACTGGAAAACCCGCGCAGGCATTGTGATTGCCATCGGGGCGCGGCCGTGCAGCGGGGCGATCATGATTTTACTGTTCTCCAACGCCCTCGGCATCGTCAGTTGGGGCATTGCGGCGGTAATGTCGATGGCGCTCGGCACCGCGCTCTCCATTCTCGGGTTATCGCTGGCGGTACGTTACGCGCGCGAGCGCACGGTGGCGTGGTTTGGTGAAGGTTCCGAACAGATGCGCTGGCTGGTACCGACGGTGAAAATCATCGGCGGAGTGCTGATTATTCTGTTCGCGGTAGTGCTGTTCCTTACCGTGATTCCGATCAGCGCAAACGGCGACTATATCGCCGCCGGTTGCTGAGTTCCCGGTCGCGTTGTCGATGCAGCGTTGACACACTTCTGCCAATCACATCGCAGAATATATAAAATGTTGCCCCCCACAGTGGGGATCCACGGTATAACCTGGTCATAATCATGCAACGCGACACCAGGGATGACACTATGCGAACATTGAATGCCCACTGGATATGGATGGGTAGCCGGCCACCTCATTATTTACTTGAAAACATTGCGCGGTTTCGCCGCTTAGATAGCGAAAAAACGTTTACCTATCACCTCTGGCTGGACCAAAACTACGCCTTGCCGCTCTCATATCCTCAAGAGGGAGTCTGCATTCATCAGATTACCTCCGCTTTTAGAAGTGTCTCGCCCTTTAAGCTATTACCCCGCCTGGAGGGGATTTTTTTGCGAGAGAAATTTGGCGCATTTAACAATATCGCGGCCGCAAGTGATATCGCCAGATATGCAATCCTCTATACCATGGGGGGGATTTATATGGACGCTGATGCAAAAGTCCGCGATGTCGCTAGATTAAGGCAGTTTTACAAACAGGCCATCTCCTCGTTTTGCGTGTATGTCAGCAAAGCCAATGGCCGGCTCTACCAGGGCGTCATCCTGTCCGACAGGTATCATTATTTCTGGCACCGGGTATTCCATTACATCCTGTCACGCTATAACACCCCTAACGCCTATGGAGCCAAAAGAGAGTATGGCAGCGTGCAAAACAGCTATCAGCGGGTGTTCAATACGATAATGGCCTCAGGTATGGGAGCGATGCTGGGAGGGCAAACGCAGGCGCTACCCAAATCATTGTACTATTTTGATCAACTGGAATGTTTTGACCCCATTGATGCCTCTGCTGCAGGCTATCAATATCGTCCTGGACTCCAGCGCCATAACTCTAGTTTCTGGTAAAAAAACGGTGCCCTGTAAAAGGCACCGTTGAAAAACCATTCGTCTCTTAAGCCTGACAGCACCAGAGACGGTTACTCGTTGATACGCGGGTGCTGATCGACCAGACGGGTACGTTTTTCCTGCAACGCTTCAATTTCCGCATCAATATCTTCAATTTTATGTTCGATATTGTCGTGATGCTCTTGCAGAATTTCTTTCGCTTCATGGATGTCCGATGCTGCTGGCGTCGCACCTTTCAGCGGCTGATTGGCGGTTTCTTTCATGGTAATACCGGTCAGCAGACCAATCACCGCAACCACCATCAGGTAGTACGCTGGCATCATCAGATCCTGCGTATATTCCACCAGCCACGCGGCAAGCGTTGGCGTCAGACCGGCAACCAACACCGAAATGTTAAACGCACTGGCCAGCGCACTGTAACGAATGTGCGTCGGGAACATCGCCGGCAGCGACGACGCCATCACGCCGATAAAGCAGTTCAGAATAACCGCCAGCAGCAACAGCCCGGCGAATATCAGGGCAACCACATCGCTGTTAATCATGATGAACGCCGGGATAGCGCACAGGAACAGCAACACACTCCCGATCAGGATAAACGGACGGCGTCCAAAGCGGTCGCTCAGCATCCCGATAATCGGCTGAACAAACAGCATCCCGACCATGATGGCGATGATGATCAGCACGCCGTGGTCTTCTGAATAATGCAGGTTATGCGACAGGTAGCTCGGCATGTAGGTCAGAAGCATGTAGTAGGTAACGTTAGTTGAAATCACCATCCCCACGCAGACCAGCAGCGCGCGCCAGTGTTTGGTCGCAATCTCTTTAAACGAGACTTTCGGCCCGTCTTGCAGACCCTGACGGTCGCCCTGCTCCAGTTTCTCAACGTGCTGCTGGAACGCAGGCGTCTCTTCCAGAGCGTGTCGCAGATACAGGCCGATAAGGCCTAATGGCAGCGCCAGGAAGAACGGCAGACGCCAGCCCCAGTCGAGGAAGTTGTCCTCACCGACAATGGTAGAAATCAGTACCACCAGGCCCGCACCGAGCACGAAGCCTGCAATCGACCCGAAATCGAGCCAACTGCCCATAAAGCCGCGTTTACGGTCCGGAGAGTATTCCGCCACGAAGATAGACGCGCCGGTGTATTCCCCGCCCACCGAGAAGCCCTGGGCCATCTTACACAGCAACAGCAGAACCGGAGCCCAAATGCCAATGGAGGCATACGACGGGATCAGACCAATACCGAATGTACTGATCGACATAATGATGATGGTTATAGAGAGTATTTTCTGACGACCGTATTTATCGCCGAGCATGCCGAAGAACAGGCCACCCAGTGGACGGATCAGGAAGGGAACAGAGAAGGTCCCCAAAGCAGCAATCATCTGAACGCTGGGGTTAGCGTCCGGGAAGAAGACCTTACCGAGTGCGTAGGCCACAAAACCGTAAACACCGAAGTCAAACCATTCCATCGCGTTACCGAGCGACGCAGCGGTAATCGCTTTGCGCAGCTTACTGTCGTCGATGATGGTGACATCACGTAACGTGATCGGCTTAACTTTTTTCCTTTTTAGCATTTTATCCTCGTTAACTATCGCCGTGAGCGCACACAGGGGGAGGCAAACACGAAGGTTCGCTTGTGTGCGATTAGGGAGCGGCGAATTGCTGTGCTCCTCATTTCAAGCGTAGCAGGTTTACTTACACTGGCTGCTCACAGCCTGTACAACCGAACCTGTTGACGCCTGCTCTGGCAGTAAAAGATTCTGACCAAACCCTCAAAGTAGAGTGATATTTTCCGTACTTTCCTTTCTTACCCTAACAGTGTTTATATGTGTGATCAACTTCACGGAAAATAATGCTTACTGTTAAGTTGATTCATGAAACGTCAATAAGTTCATATTTGCGCTAAGTACATTCTTAATCCAGATTCTCCTCAGACATAAGAAAAATGCCAATCACGCCAGCCAATTAACCAAAAATAAGCCTGAGAATTATTTATTTGCCAACGGTTTGTTGTCGACAATTCTTTACATCCAATTCACACCTCATTGATTATTTAAAGCCTCACCACCCTTTCCTTTAAATAGTCTTTGCGTATATTTAAAACATTATTTTATTTTAATTAAATTAATATTCCATTTATTAAATTATAGCCCGAACGCATCAGTCCGCCGCTGATGAAGAGAAAACAACCAGGCCACCTCTGCTTAAATTCTCTCGCATAAACAAACAGATAACTGACAGACCGTCAGTCAATTTGTTGAACCGCATTCTTTTATGTCTTCCCGGCGCGGAGCGCTGTGGGAAGCGAGGATAGAAAATGAAAATCAAAGCCACGATTGAACGTATCCCCGGTGGAATGATGTTAGTTCCCCTGCTATTAGGCGCTGTGTTAAATACGCTCGCACCTGATACAGGGAATTATTTTGGTTCGTTCACCAAAGGAATGATTGGCGGTACGGTGCCAATCCTGGCGGTTTGTTTTTTCTGCATCGGGGCGTCGATCGACTTACGTGCAACCGGCACCGTACTGCGCAAATCCGGCACTCTGGTGCTCACAAAAATTGCCGTCGCGTGGGTCGTAGCGATGATCATCATCATTCACTGACCGGCGGGGCCATCAGGCATCGTCGGTAAACAACTCTTCCAGCATCGCATCAACCAGTCGGGTCGCAGAACACAGACGCGGCATTCCCAGCGCCACCGGCTGCCAGGTTTGCGTCACCGACCAGCACACCGGCTGACGCATCACGTCACAGCTGCTGCCCAGCCAGGCCAACATCTCTTTGTGATCCATCAAGCCTAATGACGTCGGCGACGCCAGCCACTGATGATAAAAATGACGCGTTTCCGTCGCAGCACCGATGCCTTGCGCCAGATACTGAGCCGTCGTCGAACGCAAACTGTCTTTCAGCAAGCCGCGCACTTCATCGTTTGCGAGCCGCCACGCATCACCAAACGCGCCCCAGCGCAGCTCTTCCAGTACAATGTAACAACGTCCGGCCAGCGACCAGCCGTCGTACTGCCCGGCGTGCCAGCGGGTGAATACTTCATCGCTGTGCGAACCGGATTCGACCATCAGCCCACGCTGCGTCAGCGCACGCTGTTTATGCTCCGCGCGCTGGCTGAACTGTTCGCTCACCAGGCCAAACTGCTGGCGCAGCTCTGGCGAACTGTGGCTTTTGCTCTGTAACTGTTGCAGGTAACGGCTCATGCGCGTCAGCGCCAGATGACCGGGGTCGAACTGACTGGCGAGTTTTTCCGCCAACCCGAGACGCATCGCCGGGTTATCGCTAAACAGGCCCGCCACCGACCACGGGCGCAGCTGCGTTTGCGTCACGATTTCATTCATCAGGCGTTCGCGAAACTGCTGCTGTTGCGGGGCAAGCGTATGCTGACGCGGGTTTTCAATGCCCAACACCAGATCCACCATAAATCGGGCATGGAGAGATTCCAGTATTCGGCCTGGCCCCTCCAGCAATCGCGTGTTCATCTCTGTTCAGCCGCAAAAAAGGTTTGAATATCATCACGCAACAGGCGCGCATCCTCTTCAATCCAGCGTACCGCGGCCAGGCACTGAGCAAGCTGCAAGCAAAGGGCATTAACCGTGGACTGATGCTGTTGGCGCAAAGAGAGACTCTCCTGCAAATTTTTCTGCAGGCCGCTGAGGCTCTGTGAAAACTCCGCAAAGAAGGTCACCATTCCCGCCGTAACAGAGACATCGACTTGCGCGGCTAAAGCTTTAAGGATTTGTGAGCAGAAGGTCGAAACACTCACCACGATGCGCTCCTTAATCGCTTTCATATCAATAATATAACGCGTTTTAGTCATCACATAATCATCCCAGCCCCAACCGGGATTATTCAGCCAGCGGCTAATGGAATCGCGCATCCCGCCGCGCTGGCTACCCAACGGCAGATCTTCGGTGACAATCGCCCCGTTAAACCACTGCGGCATGGTGATTTGCAGCGAGCCGGACTGAAATACCGGCAGCGTTATCCGCGTACGGAACCCGGCGCGGTGCAGTTCTTCCTTCACATGAGATTCAATCGGCTTCAGCGCGTCATCAAGCGTTCGGCTGAGCGACGTTTCGAGCTGGTCAAAACGCAGCGACAGCTCGCGAATAATGCTTTGCTGACAGGCAAACACCGTGCCTTCACAGTCGGCGCGAATAATACCGAGCAGCCGGTTGGCCTGCTCCTCATCATCGAGCACGATTTCGCCGCTGTCATCATGCTGCGACCATTGCAAATCCGCGCCGTTAGCGAGGCTCATCAGCCGCAGATTGTCCGGGCTAAAGCTGCTGTCGATCAGCGCTAAAATCTCACTTTGCTGCCCGGAGATAAACGATTCTGCGGCGTCCATCGCCTGTTCCACTTCATGGTTAATTTCTTCGCTCACCACCCGCTGGCACACCTCGAACTGCACCATATCCTCTTCGAGACGAACGATATTATCCTGCAACTGCCCGGCGGCGACGGTCAGCCCTTGCAGGCGAAACTCCAGGAAATCCCGGGCGCTCTGGGCGTAGTTCAGCAGCTTGTGCGAAGCGGAACGCAGGGCGAACAGCGAGGCATTGGCATGCGCGGCGTGCAGCAGCATATTGATGGGTTTTTCAAACAGCGAATCTTCCCACAGCAAATCTGCGGCGTGGCGAATGTGGGTCACGTCAGCCAGATCGGCGGTGCGCCAGCGGCGACCCAGTGCCGCTTCGGCAAAATCCTGCACCCAGCGCTGCTCCTGCGGGTCGGGTAATCTGCCGTTAAGGGTCAGCTCATGGCGCGCGCGATTGGCGAGATAACCCCACATCGACGACACAGGGTAAATCTGTCCCGGATGAATATAACCCTTCATCAGCGTGCCGGAGATCATCGCCCGCACCTGATCCTCATCATCGCTGTTTCGGTCCTTCTGATCGAATTTGTTCACCAGCGCGTACAGCGGTACCGACTTGCTAACCGCGGCAATCGCCTGACGCACTTCCTGATCGGAAATGGATTTGAGCTGGGTGTAATCCATCACCGCCAGCACCGCCGAGGCGCGGGCCAGTTGCTCATTAAGCATTTTTTGCAGATGCGGCTGCCCGGCTTCGTTCGGCCCCGGCGTGTCCAGCAGCGTCAACTGGCCTGCGTTTTCGCCCAGTCCGGCGAGATGCACGAACTCCACCTCAATCACCGGAATATGTTCAATGGAAGCGTAATCGGCAAACGGAAAGTCGACGTCCATTGCTCGAGAAAGACGAACCAAATCATTCAGGCTTTTCAGACACTGGAATATGGGTTGCGCCCCGAGATAATGTTTTTCAAAAGCCACTCCGCCGATAATACGCTCGAGCAGGGCGGTCATGTCTTTATCCATTTCAAGCTTGAGTGCAAGCTTCGCCCGGTCGACATGGCGAAGTTTATCCTGCAATTCATGCATTAAGCGTTCAATGGGCTTAGCATGAATAAAATGAAGACCAGGTTCTTTCTGACCCGGCGTATGGCGAATAAGTGTGGGAAGTGCGGTCATCGGCCGGTTACGGTTAGGCAAAACCTCCGTTCCAACAATGGCATTAATGGTAGTAGATTTCCCCGCCTTCATTGTGCCAACAATCGCCAGCACCATTTCCAGACGGGTAATTTTCCGCAACTCGTTATTCAGCGTGTCCTGCTGCGTCGCCAATAAATGGCTTCCCGGATGGCGGCCATGCGAGCCCCCAGACGCATCAGACATAGCCTGTGCACCGCTCAGCATGTTACCCGGAAGCCCATTCACGGTATCGAAATGTCGTAATGCCAGCTGCAGCAAGCGCTCAGCTTCCTGACTCAATTCAAATATTGTCTGTGTGTACATGGTTAAAGTATTCCCTTAACGCAAATTTTATAACTTTTATTTGTCAGACTTTTTTATATCCGGGTTTTATTTTTATATAATGATCCGTACTACGAAAGAAAATGCAGTACGTAAGAAAACCAGGAGATATACAGATTAGCGCCATAAACAGCATTCGGTAGGATATATTGCATATAAATTTCCGGCCGGAATAGAGTGAATTAGATAGCACTGGGTAATAATCAGAAATACGATCATCAACATAACGCAAACTACATTAGTCGGCAATTTCGAAATATAAAAAATTGAACAGCTTTACGTAAGCGGTCCAGGCCAGGGGATAAATAGTCCCGACAACCGTAAGGACATGCGGTATAATGAGTCATACTTTTAGCGCTCAGCGGCGGTTTGCACGGTCTGTGGCGCATTTTCAATTATTACGAGGTTACTATGTCTCTGCCACACTGCCCAAAATGCAATTCCGAATACACCTATGAAGACAGCGGCATGTTCATCTGCCCTGAGTGCGCCCACGAGTGGAACGACGCAGAGCCTTCTAATGACGGTGACGAGCTTATCGTTAAAGATGCTAACGGCAACCTACTGGTCGACGGCGACAGTGTGACCGTCGTGAAAGATCTGAAGGTTAAGGGCAGCTCTTCGATGCTGAAAATCGGTACCAAAGTGAAGAATATCCGCCTCGTTGAAGGCGATCACAACATCGACTGCAAAATTGACGGTTTTGGCCCAATGAAGCTGAAATCTGAGTTCGTTAAAAAGAACTGATCCCTCGCCATATCGCCTGGCGACGCTTCGCTTGCCAGGCCTGCATGCAATAAGCTTTTGTAGGCCTGGCGACGTTTACGCTGTCGGGAAAAAAATACAACCGCTTGGTTATATTAACGCATCGTAACTATAGTTATCGGGGTACCCACTCTCCGAGGTTATGGTTATGCCGTTAAGTCCCTACATCTCTTTTTCCGGCAATTGCGCCGACGCCCATGCCTTCTACCAACAGGCATTAAACGCTGAACTGGGCTACAAAATCACCTTTGGCGAAATGCCAAAATCCGATCAGAACAGCGAAGAAGGCTGCCCCTCCGGCATGGTCTTTCCACCCGATGCTATCGCCCACTCCAACGTCCGCATTGCGGGCAGCGAGATAATGATGAGCGACGGCATGACCGGCAGCGTCAGCTATTCCGGTTTTACGTTGGTGCTCGACACCCAGGATGTCAACGAAGGGAAAGGCTGGTTCGATGCCCTCGCCGAGGGCGGCAAGATTGAAATGGACTGGCAGGAAACGTTCTGGGCCCACGGATTTGGCAAAGTCACCGATAAATTCGGCGTACCGTGGATGATCAACGTCGTCAAACAGCCGCAGTAATCTCCCCCAGGGCGGCCCGCTCCGCCCTGTCACACGCCCTACTTCAACTCTTCATCGTTCATTCACCGCACCTTAACCGGAGTGTCATATTGTCGCGTCACCCTATCGGCATATTTTCACTCATCCGCGAAAGTGACGTTGAAGAGGTGTTCCTTATGATGCACTTGTCCAGACATCCGACCAGTTACCCGACGCGCTACGAAGAGATTGCCGCCAGGCTCGAACAGGAGCTGCGCAGCCAGTATCGCTGCGGTGACTACCTTCCCGCCGAACATCAGCTTGCCGCCCGCTTTGACGTCAATCGCCACACCCTGCGCCGCGCCATTGACCAACTGGTGGAAAAAGGCTGGGTGCAGCGTCGTCAGGGCGTCGGCGTGTTGGTGCTGATGCGTCCGTTCGATTACCCGCTCAATGCCCAGGCACGTTTTAGCCAGAATCTGCTCGACCAGGGCAGCCACCCGACCAGCGAAAAACTGCTCTCGGTACTGCGCCCGGCCTCGGGTCACGTGGCCGACGCACTGGGTATTCAGGAGGGCGACAACGTCATTCACCTGCGCACCCTGCGCCGCGTCAACGGCGTCGCGCTGTGCATCATCGATCACTACTTTTCCGACATGCGTTTCTGGCCCGCCCTTCAGCGCTTCAACAGCGGTTCGCTGCACGATTTTCTGCGTGAAGAACTGGCCCTCGTACTGACTCGCACGCAAACACGGGTAGGCGCCCGCCGTGCTCAGGCCAAAGAGAGCAAGGTGCTGGAAATCCCGAACATGGCGCCGCTGCTTTGCGTGCGCACCCTGAACCATCGTGAAGGCGACGTTAACGCGGCGGAATACTCCGTCAGCCTGACCCGCGCCGACATGATTGAATTCACAATGGAGCACTGAATGCCTTTCGATACCGCCACTCGTCAGCGCTGGATGTCGGCGCTGGCCCACAGCCAGCCTGCTGAACTTTCCGCCCGTATGCAGGCGCTGAAGCTCTCACCGGAATATGAAATCCTCCGCGCGCCAGAAAGCGGCCTGGTGCAAATCCAGGCCCGGATGGGCGCGACCGGTTCACGATTCTTCGCCGGAGACGCCACCCTGACCCGCGCCACCGTGCGACTGAACGACGGCACGCTGGGCTACAGCTGGGTGCTGGGCCGCGATAAAGCCCACGCCGAACGCTGTGCGGCGATCGACGCCTTGCTGCAAACCCATGCCCATTTTCAGACCCTGATGGAAACCCTGATTGCCCCGCTGGAAGCCGATCGCGAGGCCCGCATTGCCGCGCGCCGCGCCGAAGTGAACGCCAGCAGGGTGGACTTCTTTACCTTAGTGCGTGGAGACAACGCATGACCCTTTCTTCAGAACTCAAGACCGCTTTTCCTCATCCGGTGCAAGATGCCCAGCACAGTTTCCGTCGTCTGCTGAAAGCCATGAGCGAGCCGGGCGTGATTGTGTCGATGCATCAGCATAAACACGGCTGGCAACCGCTCTCCCCGGCGACCACCAGCGTGCTGCTGACCCTGGTGGATAACGATACCCCAGTGTGGCTGTCAGCCTCAGTTGATAACGACATCGTGCGCCAGAATCTGCGTTTTCACACCAACGCTCCATTGGTCGAACAGCCGCAGCACGCGCTGTTTGCTGTCACCGACGCGTCTGTTAGCCCCGAACAGCTGAACGCCCTGTCGGCGGGCAGTGCGATTGCACCAGAAACCAGCGCCACGCTGATTATGCAGCTCAGCAGCCTGAGCGGGGGCCGGATGCTGCGCCTGACCGGGGCCGGGATCAACGAAGAGCGGATGATTGCCCCGCAGTTGCCGGAATGCATTCTTCATGAATTGACCGAACGTCCGCACCCGTTCCCGCTGGGGGTGGATCTGATCCTGACCTGCGGAGACCGCCTGCTGGCTATTCCGCGCACCACGCACGTGGAGGTTTGCTGATGTACGTCGCCGTCAAAGGGGGCGAAAAGGCCATCGATGCCGCACACGCCCTACAGGAACAAAAACGCCGCGGCGACGCGCAGCTACCTGAGCTTACCGTCGCGCAAATTGAACAACAGCTGAATCTCGCCGTCGACCGCGTCATGACCGAAGGCGGCATTGCCGACCGCGAGCTGGCGGCCCTGGCGCTGAAACAGGCCAGCGGCGATAACGTCGAAGCCATTTTCCTGCTGCGCGCCTATCGCACCACCCTGCCACGTCTGGCGGTGAGCGAACCGATTAACACCGCCGAAATGCGCCTCGAACGCCGGATCTCAGCGGTCTATAAAGACGTGCCCGGCGGCCAGTTGCTCGGCCCGACTTACGATTACACCCACCGTCTGCTCGATTTCACGCTGCTCGCCAACGGTGAGACGCCACAGGTTGCCACAAGCGTAGAGCAACCCGCCGCGTCACCGCATGTGTTCAGCCTACTGACTCGCCAGGGACTGGCGAAGGTGGAAGAAGACGCTGGCGAAACGCCGGATGACATCACTCACACGCCGCCGGTTTATCCGTGCTCCCGCGCTTCACGCTTACAACAGCTGATGCGCGGAGACGAAGGCTATTTGCTGGCGATGGCCTACTCCACGCAGCGTGGCTACGGGCGCAATCACCCGTTTGCCGGGGAAATCCGTAGCGGCCACATTGACGTGGAAATCGTGCCAGAAGAGGTAGGGTTTGCGGTGAACGTCGGCGAACTGCTAATGACCGAATGCGAAATGGTTAACGGTTTCGTCTCGCCTGACGAGCAGGCCCCGCACTTCACCCGTGGCTACGGCCTGGTGTTCGGCCTGAGCGAACGCAAAGCGATGGCGATGGCGCTGATGGACCGCGCGCTGCAAGCCCCGGACTACGACGAACACATCACGGGGCCCGCGCAGGACGAAGAATTCGTCCTGGCCCACGCCGATAACGTCGAAGCCGCCGGGTTCGTTTCGCATCTCAAACTGCCTCACTACGTCGATTTCCAGGCCGAACTGGAACTGCTCAAACGCCTGCAACAGGAGCGCCATCGTGGCTAATCTCAGCGGTTATAACTTCGCGTATCTCGACGAACAGACCAAGCGCATGATCCGCCGCGCCATTCTGAAAGCCGTCGCGATACCAGGCTATCAGGTACCGTTTGGCGGGCGTGAAATGCCGATGCCGTACGGCTGGGGCACCGGTGGCATTCAGCTCACCGCCAGCGTGATCGGCGAGGCAGATGTGCTGAAAGTGATCGACCAGGGCGCCGACGACACCACCAACGCCGTGTCGATTCGCAACTTCTTCAAACGCGTCACCGGGGTGACCACCACCGAAAAAACCGAAGACGCGACGCTGATCCAGACCCGTCACCGGATCCCGGAAACGCCGCTGACCGAGGATCAGATCCTGATCTTCCAGGTGCCGATCCCTGAGCCGCTGCGCTTTATCGAGCCGCGCGAAACCGAAACCCGCACCATGCACGCGCTAGAGGAGTATGGCGTGATGCAGGTGAAACTGTACGAGGACATCGCCCGTTTCGGCCATATCGCCACCACCTACGCCTATCCGGTGAAGGTCAACGATCGCTACGTGATGGATCCCTCACCTATCCCGAAATTCGATAACCCGAAAATGGACAGGATGCCTGCGCTGCAGTTGTTCGGGGCCGGACGTGAAAAACGTATCTACGCCGTGCCGCCGTACACCAAAGTGGAAAGCCTCGATTTCGACGATCACCCGTTCACGGTTCAGGCCTGGGATGAGCCCTGCGCCATCTGCGGTTCGCGCCACAGCTATCTCGACGAAGTGGTGCTCGATGACACCGGCAAACGGATGTTTGTCTGCTCCGATACCGATTACTGCCGCCAACAGAGCGAGGCGTTAAGTCAATGAATCAGCCGTTACTTTCGGTCAATAACCTGACCCATCTTTATGCGCCGGGCAAAGGCTTCAGCGACGTGTCGTTCGACCTGTGGCCGGGCGAAGTGCTGGGTATCGTCGGGGAATCCGGCTCCGGCAAAACCACGCTGCTGAAGTCGATTTCCGCACGCCTCGCGCCGCAGCAGGGTGAAGTGGTTTACGAAAACCAGTCGCTGTACGGCATGTCGGAAGGCGAGCGCCGCCGCCTGCTGCGTACCGAATGGGGCGTGGTGCATCAGCATCCGATGGACGGCCTGCGTCGTCAGGTATCGGCGGGCGGCAACATCGGCGAACGCCTGATGGCCACCGGGGCGCGCCATTACGGCAACATCCGCGAAACCGCCGCGCAGTGGCTGGAGGCGGTGGAAATCCCTCCGTCGCGCATTGATGAGCTACCGACCACCTTTTCCGGCGGCATGCAGCAACGTCTGCAAATCGCCCGCAATCTGGTGACACACCCGAAGCTGGTGTTTATGGACGAGCCGACCGGCGGCCTGGACGTATCTGTGCAGGCGCGTTTGCTCGACCTGCTGCGCGGCCTGGTGGTGGAACTGGATCTGGCAGTGGTGATTGTTACCCATGATTTGGGCGTGGCACGCCTGCTGGCGGACCGTCTGATGGTGATGAAGGCAGGCCGGGTAGTGGAAAGTGGATTAACCGACCGCGTGCTCGACGACCCGCTTCATCCGTACACCCAGCTGTTGGTTTCCTCCGTCTTGCAGAACTGACTTTTGCCTGATGGCGACGCTGCTACGTCTTATCAGGCCTACAGAATGCGCATACGGGTAGGCCGGATAAGGCACCCGCCGCCATCCGGCAATCATAAACAAGAGGCCAAAATGATTCGCGTTGAAAACCTGAGTAAAACCTTCGTCCTGCATCACCAGAACGGCATCAATTTGCCGGTGTTGTACAAAGCGGAACTGACGGTGAACGCCGGTGAATGCGTCGTGCTGCACGGCCATTCCGGCAGCGGAAAATCGACGCTGCTGCGCTCGCTGTACGCCAACTATTTGCCAGATGAAGGCCATATCCACATCAAACACGGCGACGAATGGGTCGATCTGGTCACCGCCCCGGCGCGAAAAGTGCTGGAAGTGCGCAAAGGCACCATCGGCTGGGTCAGCCAGTTCCTGCGCGTGATCCCGCGCATTTCCGCTCTCGACGTGGTGATGCAGCCGCTGCTGGATCTCGGCGTTTCAAAAGAAGAATGCCGCGCCAAAGCCGCCAGCCTGTTGACGCGCCTCAACGTACCGGAACGCCTGTGGCACTTGGCGCCGTCGACGTTTTCCGGCGGCGAACAGCAGCGCGTCAATATCGCCCGCGGCTTCGTGGTCGACTACCCCATTCTGCTGCTCGACGAACCCACCGCCTCGCTGGATGACAAAAACAGCGCCGCCGTGGTTGAGCTTATCGACGAAGCCAAAGCGCGTGGCGCGGCCATCGTCGGCATTTTCCATGATGAAGCGGTGCGTAATCGCGTCGCCGACCGTCTGCACCCAATGGGAGCCGCAGCATGATTATCAACAACGTGAAATTAGTGCTCGAAAATGAAGTGGTTCACGGCTCGGTCGATGTGCAGGACGGCGTTATCCGCACATTTGCCGAAACCCAGAGCCAAAGCCCGCAGGCAATGGACGGCGAAGGCGGCTGGCTGCTGCCGGGGCTGATCGAACTGCACACTGACAATCTGGATAAATTCTTCACCCCGCGCCCGAAAGTGGACTGGCCAGCACATTCCGCCATGAGCAGCCACGATGCGCTGATGGTGGCGAGCGGGATCACTACGGTGCTGGACGCCGTCGCCATTGGCGACGTGCGCGACGGCGGCGACCGCCTGGAAAACTTAGAGAAAATGATCAACGCAGTGGAAGACACGCAAAAACGCGGCCTCAACCGCGCCGAGCATCGTCTGCACCTGCGCTGTGAGCTACCGCATTTCACCACCCTGCCGCTGTTCGAAAAGCTGGTCGATCGCGAACTGGTGTCGCTGGTGTCATTGATGGACCACTCGCCGGGCCAGCGTCAGTACGCCGACCGCTCAAAATATCGCGATTACTATCAGGGCAAATACCATCTGACCAACGAGCAAATGGACAAATTTGAAGAAGAGCAGCTTGAGCTTGCCGCCGAATGGTCACAGCCAAACCGGATGGCGATTTCACAGGTCTGCCGCACGCGCAATATTGCGCTGGCAAGTCACGATGATGCCACACATGAACATGTGGTTGAATCGTTTGATATTGGCAGCGTGATCGCCGAATTTCCCACCACGTTCGAGGCCGCTGAGTCCTCACGCCAGCACGGGATGAACGTGCTGATGGGCGCGCCGAACATCGTGCGCGGCGGTTCGCACTCCGGCAACGTCGCGGCCCATGACCTCGCCTCACGCGGGCTGCTGGATATTCTCTCCTCGGATTATTACCCGGCCAGCCTGCTTGATGCGGCCTTCCGGATCGCCGACGACGAGCGCAACGCCTACAGTCTGGCGCAGGCTGTGCATCTGGTGACGCGCAACCCGGCGCGGGCGCTGAACTTGTCTGACCGCGGCATCATCGCTGAGGGTAAACGCGCGGACCTGGTGCTGGTACACCGTAAAGGCAAGCACGTGCATATCGACCACGTGTGGCGCCAGGGCAAGAGGGTCTTCTGATGACGGGACGGCTTATCTGGTTGGTCGGCCCGTCCGGGTCCGGGAAGGACAGCCTGCTGGCAGCACTTCGCCAGCGGGAACACACCCAAATGCTGGTCGCGCACCGCTACATCACCCGCCCGGCCAACGCCGGGAGTGAGAACCATATTGCGCTCAGCGAACACGAGTTTTTCACCCGAGCGGAACGCCAGCTGTTCGCCCTGAGCTGGCACGCCAACGCGCTGTATTACGGTGTCGGCATTGAAATCGACGTCTGGCTGCACGCCGGGTTTGACGTGGTGGTCAACGGTTCACGCGCGCATCTGGCGCAGGCCAAAGCCCGCTACGCCGACGCGCTGCTGCCGATATGTCTGCAGGTTTCGCCGGACGTGCTGCGCCAGCGTCTGGAGCAGCGCGGGCGTGAAACGGAAAACGAGATTGCCCTGCGCCTGGGCAGGGCTGCGCGTTATACCCTCAGTGACTGTTTGATGCTGAACAACGATGGCAGTCTGCTACAGTCTGTGGAAACCTTTATGCGCCTGATCCGCGCCCACGGTAACCAAAAAGAGAGCCAGCATGCCCTGTGAACTTCGCCCCGCCACGCCCGCTGACACTGACGCGGTATACGGGCTTATCTGTGAGCTAAAACAGAAAGAGTACGACCGACAGACCTTCGCGGCGGGCTTTGCCGCGAATCTGAATACCCCGAGCCAGCGCTATCAGCTGGCGCTGGTGAACGGCGAAATCGTTGGGCTTATTGGCCTGCAAATGATGTTTCCGCTGAACCTGAATTGCTGGATTGGTGAAATTCAGGAGCTGGTCATTCTGCCGCAGATGCGCGGCCTGAACATCGGCCAGCAGTTGCTGACCTGGGCGGAAGAGGAAGCCCGCCAGCGCGGCGCAAGCCTGATGGAGCTGTCGAGCGGCAAAGTTCGCACCGACGCGCACCGCTTTTACCTGCGCGAAGGCTATCAGCAGAGCCATTTCCGTTTCAAAAAGACGCTGTAGGAGTCAACCATGAGCCTGACCCTACGCCTGACCGGTACCGGCGGCGCACAACTGGTGCCGGTGTTTGGCTGTGACTGCGCGGCGTGTCGTCGCGCCCGACTGGACGAAAACTACCGACGTCGCCCGTGCAGCGGCGAAGTGCGCTACAACAACGCGCTGACGCTGCTGGACGCAGGCATTCCTGACCTGATGGACCACCACCCGGCGGGCAGTTTTCAGCAGTTTTTACTCACCCACTATCATATGGATCACGTGCAGGGCCTGTTCCCGCTGCGTTGGGGCGTGGGGGAAAAAATCCCGGTCTACGGGCCGGCGGATGAGCAGGGCTGCGATGATTTATTCAAACACCCCGGCCTGCTCGATTTCAGTCATACCGTTGAGCCGTTTGTGGTGTTCGAATTGCAGGGTATGCAGGTCACGCCGCTGCCGCTCACCCATTCAAAGCTGACCTTCGGTTATCTGCTGGAATCCGCCCACAGTCGCGTGGCATGGCTGTCCGATACTGCCGGTCTGCCGGATAAAACGCTGAAATTTCTGCTTAACAATCATCCGCAGGTGATGATCATCGACTGCAGCCACGCGCCGAAAGCCGAGCCGCCGCGCAATCATTGCGATCTGAACACGGTGCTGGCGATCAACGCGATCGTCCGTTGCCCGCGCGTCATCCTGACCCATATCAGCCATCAGTTTGATGCGTGGATGATGAGCAACCCGCTGCCGGAAGGCATTGAAGCGGGATATGACAGAATGGAGGTTGTGCTGGATTAGCGATCGTCGTCGTCGCGCAGTCGGCTTTCTTCGTCGTCGAGCTGATGGCGTTCCTGATCGAGCTGGCGCTGCCTGTCGTCTAACTGACGGCGGCGATCTTCAAGTTGACGATAGCGGTCGTCATATTGCCGGTCGCGGTCGCTGTCCTGCCGGCGATTGTCGGCATTGTCATTATTATCGTCACGATCGTCATGGTAGACGTTATCGCTATTCGGTTTATACGCATCGCTGATCGCCTGCTGAACATTGCCGATCGCGTCATCAATTATATCGGCATGGGCCAGCTGGCTTGTCAGGGCAAGCGTGCCAAACAGCAGCGCCGTTGCGGGTCTTTTCATCGGGTCAGACTCTGGGTTGGACTGACCTCAGCGTAATCAACGCTCACCACGCCGGGTAGCGGAGAAATCTCATTTGCGCCGTTGCTCGTGCGGCGACACCTGGCCTGCCTGCGCCTGCCGTAGCGCCTGCGCGAGCTGCGCTCGGGTAAAGGGTTTGCGCAGCAGTACGACGTCCGGCAGCTGTGGGTTGTGCGCCGGACGTAAATCCTGGCCGCTGGTAATCAGCACCGCCACTTGCGGGTGATGCGTGCGGGCGTGATTGACCACGTCCACGCCGCTGAGCCTTCCCGGCAGCATCAAATCACTGACCAGCATCGCGATATCCTCCGATGCATCCAGCATCGCAATCGTCTGTTCGCCACGGCTTGCCTCCAGCGTCAGCCAGCCCAGCTGGTGCAGCTGTTCACACAAGGTCTGGCGCACGTCGGCTTCGTCTTCCAGCACCAGCGCCAGCCGTTCGGCGGGCATTTCGTCGTCGACCACGCTTTCATCCGCACGCTCGACCGCCTGCAAAATTGAACGCGGCAACTGCAGTCGGACAGTGGTGCCTTGCCCTGGCGCACTTTCGATTTCCACTCGCCCGCCGGACTGGCGCACAAAACCGTACACCATCGACAGGCCCAGCCCGGAGCCACTGCCGGTCTGCTTGGTGGTGAAGAACGGTTCGAACACCTGGGCTTTTACCGCCTGCGACATGCCGCTGCCATGGTCGATAACCTCTAGCGCCACCATGTCCTGTTTGCGCCCGTCGCTGCGGTTCACCCGCTGATTCCAGGTGCGAATTTTGATGACGCCAGCCTGGCCTTCCATCGCATCGCGGGCGTTCATCACCATGTTAATGATGGCGTTTTCGAGCTGCCCGACGTCTATCCACGCCGACCACGCCGGGGTTTGCGCCTCTATTTCAAGCGTTAGCGTGGCGGGCAGCGAGTGGCGCATCAGTTCGCCGAGGTTTTCCAGCAGGCCTTTCATCTCCACCGCGTGCGGGTGCAGCGACTGTTTGCGCGAGAACGCCAGCAGACGCTGAGTCAGCAGCGCCCCGCGTTCGGCGGCCTGCAGCGCTCTGGAAATTCGCGGCGCATCGGCCTCATTCGGTTTGACCAGCTCGAGACTGCCGATGATCACCGCCAGCAGGTTGTTGAAATCATGAGCAAGACCGCCCGTCAGCTGCCCAACGGCTTTCATTTTCTGGCTGTGCAGTAGCGCCTCTTCCAGTCCCTGCCGCTCGATTCGGCCCGTTTCCAGCTGAGTGGTATTTTCTTTCAACAGCCGGGTGGTGTGCTCCAGCGTCGATTTATTACGCGCAAAAACGCTGAACGCGCGAGCCAGTTCCCCCAGCTCATCGCGTCGCTGCAATGCAGGAACCGAGACGTCCTGTTCACCGTGCGCCAGCCGCGACATCGCATCAGAAATAGCGGTCAGGTTCCAGCCGAGATTGCGATAGATATACCAGCCCGCAAACCCCGTTATCACCAGCGCCAGCAGGGCGAAGCTGAGAATTAAGTCGATAATCGATCCCAGTTCGCGATGACTTTGCGCCACCCGCTGTTCGGACGCCTGCGCTACCTGCGCCACGTACTGGTTAATATCACCGTTGAGGATCGCCACCAGCGCCTTGATGTGGAACATGTACCAGCTGATCGCCAAATCGCTTTGCTCCAGACGCCGGGAAAGCGGGGCGAGTTTACGCAGTTCTGCATTGAAATCCGGCAATATGAAGGCAATTGTCGGATCCGCATTTTCCGTTGGCAGCGCGTGCATCACGGCGTCAATCTGGCGCACCGTCGAGCGCGGCGTCGACGTTTCAATCGCCGCGGTCATCAGCCGGTCCATTTCCAGCAGCAGACGTCCGTCCAGCGAACCTTCTCCCTGACGCCGGTTAATCTCCTGCAAGTGACGCAGGTAGCTCTGATTTTGATACAGCGAGCTGAGCAGCGCGTTGCGCTCCAGATGGCGCTGCTGCCCGCGCTTTAACATGCCCGCCACGCTTTGCTGGAGTTCGTTACTGCGCTGGATAATGCGCTGCACCAGTTCCGGTTCACGCTGCGCCAGCGGCGCGGTAGCCAGTTGATCGAGCGAATGTTTCAGCGCCTGCTGCGTGGCCTGCAGGCGCTCGGCTTCGCCTTTGTATTCCAGCGCGCCGACGACCTGCGATAGCCGGACCGCGGCAGTGGCGACGTTGGCGGTGTCACGCGCCAGATTCATGCTGCCTGTCATGTCGTCAAAGGTCTGCTGCTGCACCTGCTCCTGAATCTGGCTGGCGTGACGAAACCCCAATACTGCCGCCGCGCTCACCATCAGCGTGACCGCCACCACCAGCAAATTGAAAAACAGAAGGCGGCCGCGCGCACTGGCGAAAAACGAGGGACGGCGTATTGGCATAGTGGCTCCGGCGTGAGAGGCGTCAAAGTTTCGCCACATTTTTATCACTATATCCAAAATAATTCGAGTTGCAGGAAGGCGGTAAGCGAGCGAATCCCCAGGAGCTTACTCAAGTATGTGACTGGGGTGAACGAGTGCAACCAACGCACATGCAACTTGAAGTATGAAGGGTATATGACAAATATGAACGGCCTCTGACATTCTGCATTTACTTTCCTGTGATGGACTGCTGATATCGACCATCCTCAGGAGTGCAGCCATGAGTCAGACGCCGGTGCTGGAGATGCACAACATCGCCAAGGCCTTTGGCAAGTTTTATGCGCTGAAAGGGGTCGACCTGACGGTCTTTCCCGGAGAAATCCACGCGCTGATGGGGGAAAACGGCGCCGGAAAAAGCACGCTGATGAAAATTCTTGCTGGCGCCTATACCGCCACCAGCGGTGAGATCCTGATTGACGGCAAACCTCATACCATTAAAGGCCCGAAAGATGCCCTGGCCGCAGGCATCACCCTGATTTATCAGGAGATGCAGCTCGCGCCCAATCTCACCGTCGCCGAAAACATTTTCCTCGGCAGCGAACTGTCGCGCGGCGGCCTGGTACAGCGCAAAACCATGGTGCTTCAGGCGCAGGAAGTGATTAACCGCCTCGGGGCGCAGTTCAAAGCCACCGATCGGGTAATGAAGCTCACCATCGCCGAACAGCAGCAGGTCGAAATCGCCCGCGCGCTGCACCGCAACAGCCGTATTCTGGTGATGGATGAACCCACCGCTGCCCTCTCTTCCCGTGAAACCCAGCGCCTGTTTGAGCTGATTCTGCGCCTGCGCGACGAAGGGATGGCGATTATCTACATCAGCCATCGGATGGCGGAAGTGTACGAGCTGTCCGACCGCGTCAGCGTGCTGCGCGACGGGCAGTACGTCGGCAGCCTGACCCGCGAGAAGCTCAACGCCTCCGAACTGGTGCGGATGATGGTCGGCCGCCCGTTAAGCGATTTGTTCAACAAAGAGCGCGATATTCCACACGGCCAGCCGCGTCTGAACGTTCACCACCTGACCGACGGTGGCAAAGTGCAGCCGTGCAGTCTGCTGGTGCGTTCTGGCGAAATCGTCGGGCTGGCGGGGCTGGTCGGGGCCGGACGTTCCGAGCTGGCGCAGCTGATTTTCGGCGTACGTAAGGCTACCGGTGGGGTGATTGAAGTGGATGGCGAACCGGTGCTGATTCATTCCCCACGGGAAGCCATAGATTTAGGTATCGGTTTTTTAACGGAAAACCGCAAAGAACAGGGCCTGTTCCTCGAACTGGCGGCGCAGGAAAACATCACCATGGCGACGCTGGAGCGCGACTCGCACTACGGGATGCTCGACCGCAAAAAAGCCCAGACCATTTCTGACGATGCCATCAAGCTGCTGAATATCCGCGTGCCGCATTCACAAGTGCGTGCAGGTGGTTTGTCCGGTGGCAATCAGCAAAAACTGCTGATTTCCCGCTGGGTGGCGATTGGCCCGCGCATTCTGATCCTCGATGAACCCACGCGCGGTGTGGACGTCGGGGCCAAAAGTGAAATCTACCGCATCATGAATCAGATGGCGCGCCAGGGCGTGGCTATCCTGATGATTTCCAGCGAATTGCCAGAAATCGTCGGCATGAGCGACCGGGTATACGTGATGCGAGAAGGCAACATTGCCGGGGAATTGCTGGCCCAGGACATCACCCAGGAAAATATTATGACGCTGGCGACCGGCGTAAACGAATCCCATCACCAGGCGGTGCAACCATGACCACGCAAAAAGAACATTCCGTGCCCTCGCCGCAGCAGGTTGCTAAGGCGTCAGCCCGAAAAATGCTGATGGGCGATCTGATGCAAACCGTGGGGATCTTGCCGATCCTGATATTGATTGTGGCGGTATTTGGCTTTATCACGCCGAACTTCTTCACCGAAAGCAATTTGCTGAACATTACTCGTCAGGCGTCGATTAACATCGTGCTGGCGGCAGGGATGACGTTCATCATTTTGACCGGCGGGATAGACCTCTCCGTTGGCTCGATTCTCGGCACCACGGCGGTAGCAGCGATGGTGGTGTCGCTCATTCCGCAATTCGCTCTGCTTTCCATTCCTGCAGCGCTGATGCTGGGGCTGATTCTCGGGCTGTTCAACGGTGCGCTGGTGGCGTTTGCCGGGCTACCGCCCTTTATCGTCACGCTTGGTACCTATACGGCGCTGCGCGGCGCGGCGTATCTGCTGGCAGACGGCACCACGGTGATTAACTCCGACATCAGCTTTGAATGGATAGGTAACAACTACCTCGGGCCGGTCCCGTGGCTGGTGGTGATTGCGCTGGCGGTGATCGCGGTGTGCTGGTTCATTCTGCGCCGCACCACGCTTGGGGTTCATATCTACGCGGTGGGCGGCAATATGCAGGCGGCGCGCCTGACCGGCATCAAAGTGTGGCTGGTTTTGCTGTTCGTGTATGGCATGAGCGGCCTGCTGTCGGGACTGGGCGGGGTGATGAGCGCTTCGCGGCTGTACAGCGCCAACGGCAACCTCGGCATGGGCTATGAGCTGGACGCCATCGCCGCCGTTATCCTCGGCGGGACAAGCTTCGTCGGCGGCATCGGCACCATCACCGGGACGCTGGTGGGGGCGCTGATCATCGCCACCCTCAACAACGGCATGACGCTGATGGGCGTCTCCTATTTCTGGCAACTGGTGATCAAAGGGGCGGTGATCATCATTGCGGTTCTGATCGACAAATACCGTACCCGACACCATCAAAGTGCATAACAACAACATCTTACCTGTGAGGAAAACAACATGCGTTTGAAGCCAATCGCCATTGCACTCTGTGCTGGCACCCTGCTCGCCGCCGCGCCGTTTGTGCAGGCAAAAGAGCTGAAATCTATCGGCGTGACGGTGGGCGACCTCGCCAACCCGTTCTTCGTGCAAATCACCAAAGGCGCGGAGCTGGAAGCCCGCAAGCTCGCCGGAGATAACGTCAAAGTGACGCTGGTTTCCAGCGGCTACGATCTGGGTCAACAGGTATCGCAGATTGATAATTTTATCGCCGCCAAGGTCGATATGATTATCCTCAACGCCGCCGATTCGAAGGGCATTGGCCCGGCGGTGAAGCGCGCGAAAGAGGCAGGGATTGTGGTGGTGGCGGTTGACGTGGCAGCCGTGGGAGCCGACGCGACCATCACTTCCGATAACACCCAGGCGGGCGCGATGGCCTGTAAATACATCACCGATCGCCTGAACGGTAAAGGCAATGTGGTCATCATCAACGGACCGCCAGTGTCTGCGGTGCAAAACCGCGTCGAAGGCTGTCAGTCCGAATTCAAAAAGCACCCGGATATCAAAGTGCTGTCTGATAACCAGAATGCCAAAGGCAGTCGCGAAGGCGGGCTGGAAGTGATGACTTCGCTGCTGGCGGCGAATCCGAAGATCGACGGCGTATTTGCGATTAACGATCCGACGGCGATCGGTGCCGATCTGGCAGCGAAACAGGCGCAACGTAAAGAGTTCTTTATCGTTGGCGTGGATGGTTCACCGGACGGGGAAGAAGCGCTGAAGCGCCAAAATTCACTGTTTGTGGCAACGCCTGCCCAGGATCCGCAGGTCATGGCGGCGAAAGCAGTGGAAATTGGTTATGACATTTTGCAGGGCAAACCCGCGCCAACTGAACCGGTGCTGATTCCGGTGACGATGATCGACAAGAAAAATATCGGGACGTATAAGGGCTGGACGGTTAAGTAATTCCTCTGCGCCAGACAATGCGTGATGTCGCTGCGCTTATCAGGCCTACAGGAATTGTAGGTCGGGTAAGCGCAGCGACACCCGACAATAAGGCCGCAGCCTCTCCCTTCAGGAGGTAAAATGAAACGCTCCGAAATTAACAACATACTCGGCCAGACGCGGCAATTTTTCTCCATGCATGACGTGCATCTTCCGCCGTTCGCCAGCTTTCCTCCGACGCAATGGCAGCAGCTCGACCCCGATACCTGGCACGAAGTGTTTGCCCTCAGGCTCGGCTGGGACGTCACCAGCTTTGGCGGTAACAATTTCACCTCTCAGGGACTGACCCTGTTTACCTTCCGTAACGGCTCCCCCAACGGTATGCCCTACGAAAAGAGCTATGCTGAAAAAATCATGCACGTGCGCGACGGGCAGGTAACACCGATGCATTTTCACTGGCGTAAGCGGGAAGACATTATCAATCGCGGCGGCGGCAATTTGATTGTCGAGCTGTGGAACGCCGACGCTTTAGAGCAAACGGAAAACAGCGACGTAACCGTGACGCTCGATGGCTGTCGTCAGACCCACGCCGCAGGCAGTCAGCTGCGCCTCGCGCCGGGGGAAAGCATTTGCCTGCCGCCGGGGCTGTATCACAGCTTCTGGGGTGAGCCGGGCTTTGGCGACGTGCTGGTGGGCGAAGTGTCGTCGGTGAATGATGACAGTCACGACAACCATTTTCTGACGCCACTCGACCGCTATAACAATATCGAAGAAGACGAACCGGCGCAGTTAGTGCTGTGCAATGAATACCGTCTGTTTCGCAGTTAAAGGAGAACGCTATGCCGATGATTTCTCTTGCCGAAGGACTGGCCCACGCCCGGGAACACCGCTATGCGCTGGGCGCGTTTAACGTGCTCGACTCGCATTTCCTGCGGGCGCTGTTTGCCGCCGCCGAACAGGAACGCTCGCCGTTCATCATCAATATCGCCGAGGTGCATTTCAAATATCTGTCGCTGGAATCGCTGGTGGAGGCGGTACATTTTGAGGCCGCTCGACACGACATTCCAGTGGTGCTGAATCTCGATCACGGCCTGCATTTTGAGGCGGTGGTGCGCGCCCTGCGCCTTGGATTCAGCTCGGTGATGTTTGATGGCTCGACCCTCGACTACGACGAAAACATCCGCCAGACCCGTGAAGTGGTGAAGATGTGTCACGCAGTGGGCGTGTCGGTGGAAGCGGAACTCGGCGCAGTCGGTGGTGATGAAGGCGGTGCGTTGTACGGCCACGCCGATGAAGCCTTCTTCACCGACCCGGGTCTGGCCCGCGAGTTTATCGACAGAACCGGCATTGATGCGCTAGCCGTCGCCATCGGCAACGCGCATGGCAAATACAAAGGCGAGCCGAAGCTCGATTTCGCGCGCCTCGACGCCATTCGCCAGCAAACGGGTTTACCGCTGGTGCTGCACGGTGGGTCGGGGATTAGCGATGCAGATTTCCGTCGCGCCATTGAGCTTGGTATTCACAAAATCAATTTCTACACCGGCATGTCGCAGGCGGCGTTGGGCGCGGTTGAGCAGCACATGGCGCAGCGTCAGCCGATTTATGATGAGTTTGCCGAACTGCTGCTGGGTATCGAAACCGCCATTACCGATACCGTTGCCGAGCAGATGCGGATTTTCGGCAGCGCGGGGAAAGTGTAATGGAACGCCAGGGCATTATCGCCGCCGGAAATATGCTGGTCGATCACGTGCATCGCATCGTGCAGTGGCCTGAGCGCGGCTGGCTGGCGGAGATCACTCACAGCGAACGATCCACCGGCGGCGCGCCGCTGAACGTGCTGCTGACGCTGGCTAAAATGCGCAACCATATGCCGTTGCAGGCGGTGGGGCTGATTGGCGAAGACGCGGACGGCGATTACATCATGGCGATGCTCGATCAGTATCACGTCAATCGTCAGCACGTGCAGCGCACTTCGTTTGCGCCAACCTCGATGTCGCAGGTGATGACCGATCCCGACGGGCAGCGTACCTTTTTCCATTCTCCCGGCGCGAACCGGCTGTTGGATCTTCCGGCCTTTGATCGGCTGGAAGGATCGATGAAGATCTTCCATCTCGGCTATTTGTTGCTGCTCGATAGCCTGGATCTGGCGGACAAAGAGTACGGCACGCGGGCCGCGCGACTGCTGGCACAGATGCGCGAGAAAGGCTACGAAACGTCGCTGGATTTGGTGTCACGCAAAGGCGACCCGCGCTATCAGCCGTTGGTGCGTCCGGCGCTGGCTTATCTCGATTACTTAGTGATTAACGAACTGGAAGCCGGGGAGTTTAGCGAGCTGCCGATCCGCATCGAAAACGGTGAGCCAATAATCGACAACATCGCTCAGGCTGCGGCGCTGCTATTGGCGGCAGGCGTGAAAAAGCGGGTGGTTATCCACTGCCCGGAAGGCGCGTGGTGTGAAGCACCTGGCGAACCGGGCGAATGGGTGCCGTCCTGGCAGCTGGCGCAGAACGAGATTATCGGCAGCGTCGGTGCGGGCGATGCCTTTTGCGCCGGGTTCCTGTATGGCTGTCACGAAGGCTGGACGCTGCGCCAAAGCGTGCTGCTGGCCCACGCCTGCGCGCGTGCCAGTCTCCTGTGCGCCAACGCGATTGACGGGGCGAAATCCCTTGATGAGTTGACGTTGTTTATCAGCGAAAACAGCGTGTGAGCCGTCAGAATTGCCCGGCGGTGCTGCGCTTACATGGGCCTACGCCAGCCTCTGTGACATCAGCGGCGAAGACATAGCCCAGCCCGCGCAGGGTTTTGATAAGCGTCGGCTGGTGCGGATTACGTTCGATTTTGCGTCGCAGGCGCATGATCAGCACGTCTATCGTGCGGTCAAACACCTCGGTGCTTTCGCTGTGGGTCAGCTCCAGCAGCTGTTCCCGGCTGAGCACGCGCCGGGCGTTTTGCGCCAGCGCCAACAGCAATCCGTATTCGCCCTGAGTCAGCGCCACCGCGTTTTGCGTGGGGTCGAACAGCTCGCAGCGATCGGTGTCGAGCCGCCAGCCGTTAAAGCTGATCCCGCCGCCCTGCCCGCTGCGCACGTCCACCGCCAGCGCACCGCTGCGGCGTAACACCGCTTTCAGGCGCGCCACCACAATCCGCGGGTTAAATGGTTTGCCGATATAGTCATCGGCGCCCATTTCCAGCCCGACCACCACGTCAGACTCGCTGCCCATGCCGGTGAGCATCACCACCGGCAGCGCCGGGCGTATTTTCTGCACCTGCATCAGCACCTGCAGGCCGTTGATATCCGGCAGCATCATGTCGAGCAGCACCAGCGCGATGTCTGGCCGTTGCGCCACCGTCGCCACACCCTGCTGGCCCAAATGGCACACCACCACGTCAAACACATGCTCGGCGAGCACATCCCGAAGGAGTTCGCAGATTGCCGTGTCGTCGTCAATCACCAGTATGACCGGTTTCATCATCAGCCCCTGCTCTGAACGCCATGAAGTAAGTCTGAATGATTCTGCAGTGCGCTCCAGTCAATTCCAGTATCGGGTGACGGATTTATAACCGCTGTCACATCCCGGTGGCATTCGACACGTCAAAACTGACGAGCTGCCCATTTTCGTCAGTTGCACCCACGCTGAAACCCGCCAATACCCATATAGTAAAGAGTGGCATAAAACCTGCATTAACGAGCGCTGAACGCATTTATGCGACTGTTTAACTGGAGCGAAACCGATGAAAAAAGTCGTTACGGTTTGTCCTTACTGCGCATCGGGCTGCAAGATAAACCTGGTGGTAGATAACGGCAAAATAATCCGGGCGGAAGCGGCGCAGGGGAAAACTAACCAGGGCACGCTGTGCCTGAAAGGGTTCTACGGTTGGGATTTTATCAACGATACCCAAATCCTCACCCCGCGCCTGAAAACCCCGATGATCCGTCGCCAGCGTGGCGGCAAACTGGAGTCCGTATCCTGGGACGAGGCGCTGAATTATGTCGCCGACCGTTTGAGCGCCATCAAAACCAAATACGGCCCGGACGCTATCCAGACCACCGGTTCGTCGCGCGGGACAGGGAATGAAACCAACTATGTGATGCAAAAATTTGCGCGCGCCGTTATTGGCACCAATAACGTCGACTGCTGCGCTCGCGTCTGACACGGCCCTTCGGTTGCAGGTCTGCACCAATCGGTCGGTAACGGCGCTATGAGTAATGCCATCACAGAGATTGATAACACCGATCTGGTGTTTATCTTCGGCTACAACCCGGCAGATTCGCACCCAATCGTGGCGAATCACGTGATTAACGCCAAACGTAATGGCGCGAAAATCATCGTCTGCGATCCGCGTAAAATTGAAACCGCGCGCATTGCCGATATGCATATTGCGTTAAAAAACGGCTCGAACATCGCGCTGCTGAACGCGATTGGCCATGTGATCATTGAAGAAAATCTCTACGACACGGCGTTTGTCGCCAGCCGTACCGAGGGCTTTGAGGAGTATCGCAAAATCGTTGAAGGCTATACGCCTGAATCCGTGGAAACGATAACCGGCGTGAGCGCGCAGGAAATTCGCCAGTGTGCGCGGATGTACGCCGGTGCGAAATCCGCTGCGATCCTGTGGGGCATGGGCGTGACCCAGTTCTATCAGGGTGTGGAAACGGTGCGTTCGCTGACAAGCCTGGCAATGCTGACCGGCAATCTGGGCCGTCCGAGCGTCGGCGTTAACCCGGTGCGTGGTCAGAACAACGTCCAGGGTGCCTGTGATATGGGCGCGTTGCCGGATACCTATCCGGGTTATCAGTACATCAACAATCCGGCCAACCGCGAGAAATTCGCCAAAGCCTGGGGCGTGGAAAGTCTGCCTGCACACACCGGCTATCGCATCAGCGAGCTGCCGCACCGTGCGGCGCATGGCGAAGTACGTGCGGCCTACATCATGGGCGAAGATCCGCTGCAAACTGACGCCGAGCTTTCTGCGGTGCGCAAAGGGTTTGAAGACCTCGAACTGGTTATCGTGCAGGACATCTTTATGACCAAAACCGCCTCGGCGGCCGACGTCATTTTGCCGTCCACCTCATGGGGCGAGCACGAAGGCGTTTATACCGCCGCAGACCGTGGCTTCCAGCGCTTCTTCAAAGCCGTTGAACCGCAGTGGGACCTGAAAACCGACTGGCAAATCATCAGCGAAATCGCCACCCGGATGGGCTATCCGATGCATTACAACAACACTCAGGAAATCTGGGATGAGTTGCGTCATCTGTGTCCGAGCTTTACCGGGGCCACTTACGAAAAAATGGGTGAGCTGGGCTATGTGATGTGGCCATGTAGCGATGAGTCAGACGCCGATCAGGGTACGTCGTACCTGTTCGCGGAGAAGTTCGATACGCCGAACGGTCTGGCGCAATTCTTCACCTGCGACTGGGTCGCGCCTATCGATAAACTCACCGAAGAGTATCCGCTGGTGCTCTCCACCGTGCGTGAAGTCGGCCACTACTCCTGTCGTTCGATGACCGGTAACTGTGCCGCACTGGCCGCGCTTGCCGATGAACCGGGCTACGCGCAAATCAATACCGCTGACGCGGCAAGGCTCGGTATTGAGAACGAAGCGCTGGTGTGGGTGTATTCGCGCAAAGGCAAAATCATTACCCGCGCGCAGGTCAGCTCCCGCCCGAACGTCGGGGCGGTTTACATGACCTATCAGTGGTGGATTGGCGCCTGTAATGAGCTGGTAACGGAAAACCTAAGCCCGATAACCAAAACGCCGGAGTATAAATACTGTGCCGTTCGGGTGGAAAGTATTGCCGATCAGCACAGCGCTGAACAGTACGTTATTGACGAATATAATAAGCTGAAGTCCCGGTTACGTGAGAGTGCTCAGGGCTGACGCGCGTTATGAACGCGTCATTGTGGGGGTGAAGATTTTCACCCCTTTTTTTACACTTCTTGCCCCATTTAATTCTCTTGCGGCGCCCTTTATACTGCGGCTCCTTGCATGCGGAAGAAAAAGAATGATTAAGCGCTGTGGCTGGTTATTGTTGCTCCCTTTACTGGCGCACGCCGACGAAATCGGCACCCGGTACAAAGAGCAGGCCGAAGCGGGCGACAAACGCGCCCAGTATTATCTGGCTGATACGTATTACAGTTCCGGTGATGAACCGCATGCTCGCTATTGGGCTGAAAAAGCAGCGCAGGCTGGTGAGCCGGACGCCGTTGCATTGCTGGCGCAAATGATGATGAAAACAAGCCTGCCCAACGCGCGTAAGCTGGCCGAACAGGCGACGCTGGCGGGCAGCACTAACGGGGAAATCACCCTCGCCCACATGCTGCTGAACACTCAGGCGGGTAAAACCGATTACCCGCGCGCAATATCCCTGCTGCAAAAAGTGGCGGAAGATATCGATAGCGACACCGCGGTCGACGCACAAATGCTGCTGGGGCTGATTTACGCCAACGGCGGCGAAGTACCGGAAGATGACGTCAAAGCGACCTTCTGGTTTAAACGCAGCTCGACGCTCTCGCGCTCCGGCTATGCCGAATACTGGGCGGCCATGATATTCCGCGAAGGGGAAAAAGGCTTCATCAAGCCGAATAAACAGAAGGCGCTGAACTGGTTTAACGTCAGCTGTCTGGAAGGAAATGATTCGGGATGCGAAGAGCTTGATGCATTGAGCGGCGAATAATACCGCCCGGCGGCGCGATGCTTGCCGGGCCTGTGTGATTTTGCGTTTTGTAGGCCCGATAAGCGTAAGCGCCATCGGGCAGAGGTTCACAGCGCTTAACGATTCGCGGTTTTACTGAATTTGCCCAACATTTCACGCTCGTACGCCTGCGCTTTTTTGCGGTCAAATTTGTGTTCCCACTTTGAAATCACCAGCACCGCCAGCGCGTTACCCACCACGTTCAGCGCGGTACGCGCCATGTCGAGGATACGGTCTACGCCTGCGATAAACGCCAGCCCTTCCAGCGGAATACCCACGCTACCGAGCGTCGCCAGCAGCACCACGAACGATACCCCGGGCACGCCCGCGATCCCTTTCGAGGTCACCATTAAGGTCAGCACCAGAATGATTTCCTGGCCGATGGACAGGTCAATGCCGTACAGCTGAGCGATGAAAATCGCCGCGATACTTTGGTACAGCGTCGAGCCATCAAGGTTAAAGGAGTAGCCAGTCGGCACCACGAAACTGGTGATCGACGCTGGCGCACCATAGGCTTCCATCTTCTCGATAATGCGCGGCAGCACGCTTTCGGAACTCGCCGTGGAGTACGCCAGAATCAGCTCGTCTTTCAGGATACGAATCAAAATCCAGATGCTCAGCCCACACATTTTTGCCACTGTTCCCAGCACCACCAGCGCGAAGAACACAATGGCGACGTACACCAGGATCACCAGCTTGGCGAGCGGCCACAGGGAGGCAAAACCAAAGTTAGCCACGGTGACGGAAATCAGCGCGAACACGCCGACTGGCGCATAGCGCATCACCATGTGCGTCACTTTGAACATCGTTTCGGAAACCGAACGGAACACCGTGACCAGCGGTTCGCGATGCGCAGATGGCAGCGATGACAGCCCCAGACCAAACAGCACCGAGAAGAAGATAATCGGCAGCATGTCGCCTTTCGCCATCGAGGCGAAAATATTGGTCGGCACCAACGACAGGATCGTGCCCATCAGGCCATGCGCGTGGCTTTGTACATCGGTCGCAGTACTCTGGTATTTCGAAATATCCACCGTTGCGAGGGTCGACATATCAATGCCTGACCCCGGCTGGAAGACGTTCGCCAGCGTAATACCCAGCACGATGGCGATAGTAGTGATGATTTCGAAATAGATAATGGTTTTCGCACCGATACGGCCCAGCGACTTGGCATCGCCCACGCCTGCAATCCCGACCACCAGCGTCGAAATCACAATCGGTACCACAATCATTTTGATCAGATGGATGAAGATATCACCGGCAGGTGATAGCAGGTTGGTAATCAGCCATTCACGGCTATCACTTTGATAATGAAGATAACTACCCAGAAGAATACCCAGCACTAACGCCAGCAGTATTTGCCAGGCCAGGCTGACTTTCGCTTTTTTCATAACTACAGACTTCCTCAACGCAGGGAGACATTTTGTCACGCATGTTTCCCACTGAAACGGGGATGATTTGTGTTGTTTAATTTAAGACGAATTATAACGCGGCGTATCAGTACCACCTGCACGGCATACTGCGCAAGCCTTTAAGAACGGGGGGTTGGACTGACGAAACAGCGATTAGGGGAGATTAAATCCGGTTACCTAAAATAACCTTTTGTTATAAAAAACATTTTTTAGTTTGAAAATATATAAATTCATCATCGTTACTATTTCTTTTCTAACGTTTGTTTGGTGATTTTTTATACGCTAAAAACGATCTCTGCGGGCTATTTGAAATGAAGGAAGGCATCGCAGGGAGGTTGAATAAAACAACGCTCCCCGCTCAGTAACGTGACCTGACATGCTTTAATAGTCTAACGTCCCCATCGCCATCAACAGTAACATTTTGAATAAGCGGCTTTTAACCTGATAATTGCTTCAACCAATACGGATCGAGGGCAGCCAATATTCAGTCGCATATGCCCTTCTCCACCTATACCATACTGCAGACCAGGAGAGAGCCCCAGTTTAGCATCATGGATGAAAAAAGAAGCCAGGGCTTCCTCACTCAGTCCCATCTTCTCGGCATTGAGGAAAAGAAGATAAGAGGCACCACCATAGATTACCGAAATTTTTGGGCAATTTTTCGCTATTTCCTCTTTGACATATTTAACATTGTCCGACAAATATGAAAGCAACTGTTGGTACCAATTGTCGCACTGAGTATAAGCAGAATAAATGACGGCTTGTTGTAAGTAGTTTGTTTCAGCAAGATAGCAATTATCCAGGAAGGCGTAGAGTTGATCTCGCAACTTATTATTCTTCACGATCATAATGCCCCCTTGAACCCCGGGAGCATTGAAAGTTTTACCAATCGACGTTAATACAATGGACTGACTATCGATAGCTTCATTGGCGGTGAAAAAAGGAATATGATATTTGCCAGGTAACGTCAGGTCGCAATGCACTTCATCTGACACAATAATAACCCCCTCCTCATGGCAATAACGTGTCACTTTTACAAGAGTCTCACGATCCCACACAATTCCTCCGGGATTATGTGGGGAAATCAATAGAAACATTTTGGACATTTTCAGCTTATTTCTGAAATCCTGCCAGTCAAATTCATAAGTTCCATTTTTTTCGATCAACCGAGTCTGGAGTAATTTTCTACCACACCCTGGCACGAGATTTTTGTAAGGATCATATATTGGTGTACAGGTCAATATATTTTCACCGGGTTCACTCAAAGCCATTATAGATAAAACCACGGCTTTTATTACTCCGGGAATAAAATGTAACCACTCCTCTCTAATATAAGTTTCATATTGCTTCTGATACCAGTCAACAACCGATTTCTTCCAGCCGGGGTAATCCATATTATAACCCTGTACGGGCTGAGCCGAGACAATCTGTAAATTATCAAGGATGGATGTCGGTGTTTTAAAATCCATATCAGCAATCCACAGAGGTAAAACATCTTCTGTCCCAAACATCTGCTTCAACTGCCCATATTTTCGGCAACTGGAATCGCGTATCACAATATTATCAAATAAAGACATCATGGCTCCCTGTACAACAAATATTCTTAATCAAGAAAATGAAATTATAATATAATCTAGTGTTCCATAACATATTCTGGATCGTCACTTGGGTCATACTTGGCGATACCAATTCCTGTGGCAGCCCAGAGCAATGCAAAAATAATGCCGCTATAACATAAAATTGCCCACGGGAGATAATCCAGCGTCGCCACACCTAACATAGTTGCACAATAAACACCGGAGGCAGACCAAGGAATAATGGGTTCAACAACGGTTCCTGCATCCTCTGTCGTACGCGACAGATTTTTTGCCGCCAGCCCTCTTCTTTTATATTCACCCTTAAATGCATCGCCACATAACAGTAATGGTAGCGTACCGTTTGCAGTACATGCACAAATAGTAAATGCGCTCACGATAGTAATGAATACTAATCTGAACGTTGACTTCACGCCTTTGGTCAACGCCTGGATAACAGTATGAAGTGAGCCCGTTGCACTCATTGCGCCAGCGAAGCTGAATGCACTAAAAACAGTGACAAAACTGCTGAACATTGAGATTGCCCCGCCGCGCTCAAGCAGGCGTGGTAAGTCTGGGGAGAGTGTAGAAACATTGATGCCTTCAGCCATCGTTAACTTAAACCCGCTCACGACAGCTTCACCAACGGAGGAAGGCGAAAATACCTGAAAAACAAGGGCCAGGATCACCGAGACCAGCGTAGACAGAAACAGCATCGGGATCGGGGGTTTCTTTGTCAGCGATCCATACAGCACAATCAGCGGTGGAAGGATAAGGAGGAAATTGAAGTTGTATATCTCTGCAATTGACGTCATCAGCACAGTGATGGATTCTGGAGTACTGCCTGAAGTATCAATATTCAGACCCATATATGAATAAACGATACAGCATAAAATGAAGCCCGGCCCGGTTGTCCAGAGCAGGTGCCCTATATGGGAGTATAGATTAACCCCGGCCGCCAGGGCCGCCATATTGGTTGAGTCCGAAACCGGAGACAGTTTATCGCCAAACCAGCATCCTGACACAATGGCTCCTGCGGCAATACTTAACGGTATATTAAGCCCAATAGCAACACCAATCATCGCAATTCCGATGGTGCCAATCGATCCCCACGAGGTCCCTGTACAGACTGAAATCAGCGCCCCCAAAAAGAATGCTGAAATATAGAAGTACTGTGGATTAATGACTTTCAGACCATAGTAAATCATCATTGGTATCGTACCAGAGATCATCCACCCTCCGATTAAAAACCCGATACTGGCGACAATTAAAATGACCGGTAAAGCTTCTGCTATTTTATTACATATAGATTTTAAAATATCATCCCATGTATATCCGTGCGCTATTCCAACAAACGAAGCAGTAGCGGCCCCCATGATAATCATAGGTTCTGCACGAATATTAAACATAAAATACCCGATACTGATACCACCGAGCATAATAACCATAGGTAAAAGCGACCAAAAAAATGAAAGCTGTCGCCTGCTTGTAGGGTTGCAGTTATTTGATTCCATGTTTTCTTCCAGTTATTTGTTAATCAATTCCACATGTTATTTAAAATATGAATAATGAAGAATATCATCGCTTTGTGAACAAATCCTCCTCAAGAACGTGTATGAAGAAAATGTGAAGCCACATTACCTGTCTTTATAATTTATACATCAAATCTGTCTAAGGTAAATTATGACGCCGTTGTTGACTCAGTTTTCGGTATTGCTGCGGAGGCATTCCTACATATTTTTTAAACGTACTGTAGAAACGACTACTTGAGTTAAACCCCGTAAGCATGGCTATATCAAGAATGGTGTTATCAGTATCACTCAGTAAAGCACGGACATGATTAATACGTAAGGTGGTAATGTATTGTTTCATCGTCAATTGCATGGCTTTCTGGAAAATGCCCATCGCGTAATTAGGATTTAATTTAATATGATCAGCAATATCATTTATGGTCAGAGGTTTATCGCTATTCGCTGCGATAAACTCCAGCATCTGGCTGACATAAAACTTAGCATGTCTGGAAGTACCGTTTTTATGAGACAGGGAAGTGTTATTCACTAAAACCGGATTCCAACCCGAAAGGCTGAACCGTTTGAGCATCAACGCAATCTCATCAATCGCGAGTTGCCGAATGTGCGTATTCTCGCTTTTCAGCTCATGTTGCCAGCGTTGGACCTCAAAAATACTGAGCTGCTGGACAGCCTGTGATTTTATCACCAGCCCATGCGTGACGTGGTTAATCAACTCACGATCCAGTGGCCATGACAGAAAAAGATGCATAGGAAGATTGAATATTGCCATTTGTTGGCAATGGCCAGGGTTCGTCAGCTGATGAGGTGTACAGGCCCAGAAAAGAGTAATGTAGCCTTGGTTCATGAGTACCACTTCATCATTAATCAGATACTCCACATCACCATCAAAGGGAACATTGACTTCTATCTGACCGTGCCAGTGGCTGTATGTCATGGCCAGCGGGGCCCGCAGTTCGATATCCATCCTCTGAGACTCAGAATAGAGCGCAAGGGGGCTTTTTGTCTGTTTATCGTAACTGCGGCACATATGTGGATCATACGGTAGCCGCGGTGTATGTGTGTCCACCATTTAATGCTTCCTGAATCATTAGGCTGATTGATAAGCCAGGTCATGTTCGCAGCTTAGCCGAAAATAAACTCCATTTTCTCTACATTTCCCACAATTCATTCCCATAAAATCATTTTTCCCAGTTGATAAATGTAAATCTGAGTTTTCGGGAATAATTAACCACAATCGCACAGAGAGGGGCCCACTTATGCGGTAATTTGTACAAAAGCGGCAGAAGAAGCGGTGTAAGCACACCCGTTTTAGTTCCACGCACTTTTTGAGATTTCCGGTTTCTCAGCCATCAGCCGGTATTCTTCCGGCGTCAGGTTATTCCGGGATTCATGGGGCCGCTCACTGTTGTGTTCATTCAGCCAGCATTCCGTTATTTACCGTGCTTCGTTCAGCGTTCTGAACAGATAAAAATAAAGTATTTCGGTCCGGTATGTTCGGTTAAATCGTTCGATAAAGGCGTTCTGCATCGGCTTACCCGGCTTGATAAATTCCAGCATCACACCATGGTCTTCAGCCCATTGCGCCAGAGCCAGTGATATCAGTTCCGGTCCGCTATCCATCCGCATCTTCATGCGGATATCCACGGTTTGCCACTATTCTGTCCAGTACCTGCACAATCCGCTGCGATCCTGTGGGGCATGGGCGTGACCCAGTTCTATCAGGGTGTGGAAACGGTGCGTTCGCTGACAAGCCTGGCAATGCTGACCGGCAATCTGGGCCGTCCGAGCGTCGGCGTTAACCCGGTGCGTGGTCAGAACAACGTCCAGGGTGCCTGTGATATGGGCGCGTTGCCGGATACCTATCCGGGTTATCAGTACATCAACAATCCGGCCAACCGCGAGAAATTCGCCAAAGCCTGGGGCGTGGAAAGTCTGCCTGCACACACCGGCTATCGCATCAGCGAGCTGCCGCACCGTGCGGCGCATGGCGAAGTGCGTGCGGCCTACATCATGGGCGAAGATCCGCTACAAACTGACGCCGAGCTTTCTGCAGCTTGGCTATGTGATGTGGCCATGTAGCGATGAGTCAGACGCCGATCAGGGTACGTCGTACCTGTTCGCGGAGAAGTTCGATACGCCGAACGGTCTGGCGCAATTCTTCACCTGCGACTGGGTCGCGCCTATCGATAAACTCACCGAAGAGTATCCGCTGGTGCTCTCCACCGTGCGTGAAGTCGGCCACTACTCCTGTCGTTCGATGACCGGTAACTGTGCCGCACTGGCCGCGCTTGCCGATGAACCGGGCTACGCGCTGATCTTGACCCGCTATTTCCAGACAGCTTTTGTCTCTAAGTTAGCGTTATCCGTTGGCTCCGGTATTCCCTCGGTGAGAGGTATCCCAGGGCGCTGTGCGGATGGTTTTCATTGTAATGCTCGAACGCCGCCGCCAGGTTTATCAGCGCCGTTCTCACATTCGGTTTGGGCATGAAGGTGATGTAGTCACTTTTCATCGTTTTTACGAACCGTTCAGCCATGCCATTACTCTGCGGACTGCTCACTGCTGTTGTGCATGGCTCCAGATTCAGTTCCCTCGCGAACCAGCGGGTTTCATGCGCTACATAAGCTGAACCGTTGTCCGTCAGCCACTGGATTGATTTTTCCGGTAACTGATTACCGAACCGTTTTTCCACTGCACCCAGCATCACATCCTGTACCGTGCTGCTGTCGTAACCCCCTGTACTGGCGGCCCACTCTATGGCTTCTCTGTCGCAGCAGTCCAGCGCGAACGTCACCCGCAGCTTCTCGCCGTCATCACAGCCGAACTCGAAGCCATCTGAACACCAGCGCAGATCGCTTTCCGCCACCGCGACTTTGCCGTTATGCTCACGCTGCCGACGTTGTGGTTTGCCGTGCAGCAGCAACAGCCTGTTCTCGCTCATCACACGATAAACCCGTTTGGCATTCACGGGGGGAAGCCCTTCATTGCGCGACTGCTTCCGCAGTATCGCCCACACCCGTCGATAACCATAACCCGGCATATCACTGATGATCGCGAGGATTCGCGGTAGCAGCTCTGCATCTGCTTCCTCATTCCGTCTGTTACAGCGCCCGTCCTGCCAGTCGACAGGACGATTGACCCGAAGGGATAACTGCGCACGCGACACGCCTAAAGCCCGGCTGACCTGTGCTATTCCTTGCCCTTTGATAACAAGGGCGCGTGCGCTATCCATTTTCGCGACTGACCGTACTCCACCGCTTCTTTCAGGATCTCGTTCTCCATCGTCTTCTTACCCAGAAGACGCTGAAGCTCCCTGATTTGTTTCAGCGCAGCGGAGAGTTCAGAAGCCGGAACGACCTCTTCTCCGGCAGCCACTGCGGTGAGACTGCCTTCCTGGTACTGCTTTTTCCACTTGAACAGCAGACTGGGCTGAATGCCATGCAGACGGGCGACATGGGATACCGACATTCCCGGCGCCATCGACTGCTGAATAATGGCGATCTTTTCCTGAGGCGTTTTACGCCGACGGGCTTCTTGCCCCAACAGTATTCCGGTCATCTCAAAATTAGCGTTAGTGTTAGACATATATCCAAGCCTATCTCTTAAGTTAAGAGACTTCTACTGTCTGGTTTTTCATGGGGCCCACTCAAACCGGGCTACGCGCAAATCAATACCGCTGACGCGGCAAGGCTCGGTATTGAGAACGAAGCGCTGGTGTGGGTGTATTCGCGCAAAGGCAAAATCATTACCCGCGCGCAGGTCAGCTCCCGCCCGAACGTCGGGGCGGTTTACATGACCTATCAGTGGTGGATTGGCGCCTGTAATGAGCTGGTCACGGAAAACCTAAGCCCGATAACCAAAACGCCGGAGTATAAATACTGCGCCGTTCGGGTGGAAAGTATTGCCGACCAGCACAGCGCTGAACAGTACGTTATTGACGAATATAATAAGCTGAAGTCCCGGTTACGTGAGAGTGCCCAAGGCTAAAACGATTAACTTGACGCATTCGAGTGACAAAAAAATAGGCCAGTATCATTACGATACTGGCCTTGTTTCGCCATTTACCTTATTTCAGCATCTCTGGTGTAATAACCATCGACTTAAGCAATTTTGTTGCTTTAGGATCTTTGCTGAACATACAAGTATTGTCTTTCAGGTAGACAGAGACAACATCACCGGCCACTAAAGAAGATACACTCTTTTGGTTTTTGGTGGTTCTAAACCATTCCATCGCGACGTCAGAGTTTTTCTGTTTGTAGCCGATGCCACCACAGCTACCACCACCCGTCAACGTACCAACGCCTTCATCGTTAATGAAGTAAGCGAGAATGTTTGCGCTATTTTTCAAGGTCACAGGAACATCGACTTCAATTGTCGCAGCGGTTGCACCTTTAACTGCCGGAACATAGCGCATTTGCAGTATATCATCAGCAGTTGCTAAATTGAGTGACGGTTGAGTCATGTCCAGTTTTTTGACAACGGTTTTATTGCTGTCATTTTCAACCAGCGAAACTACACTGCCGACCAATAAATTCGCGCGAGGATAAGAGATCTTGACGTTACCAGCACTATCATTTTCAACGCTAACATTCGGACATTTAGTCATGACACCTTTATCAATATAACATTCGTCATAACTCCGCACGTCATTTTTCGGTGCATTCGCATATGGCGCTATTTTTTCAAGATGCAGATAATATTTTTTTGACTGATAAGCTTCTTTGCTCATCTCAATATTAATTGAGTAGGCCGAGAGTTTTTCATCTCCATGCTCAACAGCGAATGATTTAACGTCATCACCGGTAACCACTGAGGTTTGAAGAATATCACCAACGATCTTACCTAATTCATAGTTTGAGGTATCACCACTGATATCCCAGATAATTGCCCCGGCAAAACCTTGCTGGTTGATGTAGTCCACCTTTTCACTGATAGACTGCGGGTCATCATACGTCAGCAGCACTTTAGTCGTCGGGTTATACATATACGGTACGTGCGATTCGCTGTCCCAGTAGCGGGTATAACCCTGAGCCAGTTTTTCTTTCAGTGTGTACCATGGGTTGGTGCCGGTGAACTGGCCGACATCGTCCCATTTTCCTTTCACCGTCGCGCTACCTGGCGCAAACAGACCTGGCAGGCCTGGGATAATCTCAGTCGGTTCAACATTGCCCCAGCCACGACCATAGAATGGCACACCCATCAGCAGTTTACTCTTCGGCACATGCCAGGTATTGGCATATTCCTGCATCGTCGAGGACACGTTCAGCTTCTGGTCTGCGTCTTTGCTGTTGGCAAACTGTGGTGCGTTGTGGCCGGTGATAGGGTCAAATGCACCGTGAATGTCATAAGCCATCACGTTCACGCTATCCAGCAACGGCGCGGTCACTTCCGGGTTAATATATTGAATATTATTATGGTTCGTGGTGACCGCCGAAGAGAGCTGGTAATATTTGTCGTCTTTCAGACCCTGGGCATCAAGCTTACTGCGCAGCAGCTGGATAAGGCTGGTAAACTGATTTTTCTCAGCTTCGGTGTCCGGGTATTCCCAGTCGATATCAATGCCATCAAATTTCCATTGCAGCATGTAATCAACCATGCTCTGCGCCAGACGTTCGGTGCCGGCTGCTGTGGCCGTCGCGGCTTCAAATACACCTTCCTGCGAGTTGTCCCAGCCGCCAATGGAAATCATATATTTCACGCCAGAAGCAGCCATGCGTGTTGCCAGATCTTTCATCAGTTCCGGGGCTTTTTCAGTATCATGCATCACCACGACACCATTTTTAATAACCGCAAAACCGTAATTCAAATGGGAAATCAGGCTGGTATTGACTTTAATTGGCGTGAAATTATTGTGCGCATCATACACGCCCCATTCCGGGAAATATCCCACCACTTTACGCTGACCGGCAACTTTCTGTTTTTGTTCCTGCTGATATGCTTCCGCGGTTTCACCGGTCCATGGGGTAAAGTTAAAGGTCCCCAGAATATTCTGTTGTAGGTTCGTCGCTTCACCTTTCAGCCATACTGACTCCACACCCGGTTTTTCACCTGGGCCGGCCCACCACTGGTTAGTCCAGTAATATCCCTGATAACGCACACGGGTACCGGCAGTGCCATAAGTCTGGTTCTCATCCCACGTTGGCGTAGTAAGAACTTGATTGATCTGATTCGCAACAATAACTGTCTGGCTGCCTGGAAAGTTATTATTAACACCATAGGTCTCGCCGGTTGACGTGGTTTCAAGCGCCAGCCACGTTTGCCCGTTGTCACTGGAACGCATCATGGTATTGCCATTAGTGCCTTCGAGACGGTTAAGGTCGTCATTTGCGGTAATTTGTGCGAAAGCGGTAGAGGATGCGGCACCAGCAGCAATTATGCTAAGTCCAATCATCAGGCTGATTGATTTTAATTTCACAATACAAATCCTTTATGTATTTAAGCTATATCGAATAAAATAATCTAGAGGTTAAGCGAGGGTGATGTTAAACAATAGAAATGGCTTTAGCAATTCAGCGTGGTTATGCCAATATTTTACAGAAACACATAAAGCATATACTTTTAATATATTTAACGATTGTTAAGTAAATTATTGTTAGCGGATCCTGCCATTGCATCATAATCAAACCTTAAATCACAGCAAATTTTATTCGCTAGGTGAATGTTTGCAAATAAAACACCACTACTGTGAATGATTAATTAAGCGGGGATAAATTTAAAAACAGTCCCTCCGCAGCATGCCAGCAGAACTGGCCAGGATAATATACCCAAAATAATTAACATTATACCGTTAATAGCTTATTCAGATGCTTTAAATATTCATTAATTCGCTACCAAATTAATCCGTGATCTGTAACGCAAAAAGTAAAAAAACTGTTCATCACGCTATAATTAACCTTTTGTTGACATATAGTTAACAAAAAGGAGAGCAAAAGCCATGAGCCAAGTCCACAAACACGCTATTCCCGCAAACATTGCGGAAAATTGCCTGATCAACCCGGAGCAGTATGCAGCGAAGTATCAACAGTCGGTGAGCTCCCCTGACGCCTTTTGGGGCGAGCAGGGAAAAATCCTCGACTGGATCAAGCCCTATCAGAAAGTCAAAAATACCTCTTTCGCCCCCGGTAATGTCTCAATCAACTGGTACGAAGACGGTACTCTGAACCTGGCGGCCAACTGCCTCGACCGCCATCTTGCCGAGCGCGGTGATCAGACCGCCATCATCTGGGAAGGCGACGACGCCACCCAGAGCAAACACATTTCCTATAAAGAACTGCACGCCGACGTATGCCGTTTCGCCAACGTGCTGACCGAACTCGGCATCCAAAAAGGCGATGTGGTGGCGATTTACATGCCGATGGTGCCTGAAGCGGCGGTGGCGATGCTCGCCTGCGCGCGTATTGGCGCGGTGCATTCGGTCATTTTCGGCGGCTTTTCACCGGAAGCCGTCGCCGGACGCATTATCGATTCCAGTTCGCGCCTGGTGATCACCGCCGATGAAGGCGTACGCGCGGGCCGTTCCATTCCACTGAAGAAAAACGTTGATGACGCGCTGAGAAATCCTAACGTCAATACCGTTGAACACGTGGTGGTCCTGAAACGTACCGGCGGGACTATCGCCTGGCAGGAAGGCCGCGACCTGTGGTGGAGTGAACTGACGGAGAAAGCCAGCGACCAGCATCAGCCGGTTGAAGTCGGCGCGGAAGACCCGCTGTTTATCCTCTACACCTCCGGGTCTACCGGCAAACCAAAAGGTGTGCTGCACACGACCGGCGGCTATCTGGTGTATGCGGCGACCACCTTTAAATACGTCTTTGATTACCATCAGGGCGATATCTACTGGTGTACCGCCGACGTCGGCTGGGTCACCGGTCACAGCTATCTGCTGTACGGCCCGCTGGCCTGCGGTGCGACCACGCTAATGTTCGAAGGCGTACCAAACTGGCCGACGCCTGCGCGCATGAGCCAGGTGGTCGACAAACACAACGTAAACATTCTCTACACCGCCCCGACCGCTATTCGCGCCCTGATGGCCGAAGGCGATAAGGCCATTCAGGGCACTGACCGCTCTTCCCTGCGCATTCTCGGTTCCGTGGGCGAGCCTATCAACCCGGAAGCCTGGGAGTGGTACTGGAAGAAAATCGGCAACGAAAAATGTCCGGTGATAGACACCTGGTGGCAGACCGAAACCGGCGGCTTCATGATCACCCCGCTGCCGGGTGCGACCGAGCTGAAAGCCGGCTCCGCGACGCGTCCGTTCTTCGGTGTGCAGCCCGCGCTGGTCGATAACGAAGGCAACGTGCTGGAAGGGGCGACCGAAGGCAACCTGGTGATCACTGATTCCTGGCCAGGCCAGGCGCGCACACTGTTTGGCGATCACGACAGGTTCGAGCAGACCTACTTCTCGACCTTCAAAAACATGTACTTTAGCGGAGACGGCGCACGTCGTGACGAAGATGGTTACTTCTGGATAACGGGCCGCGTCGATGACGTGCTGAACGTGTCCGGCCACCGTCTGGGCACCGCAGAGATTGAGTCTGCGCTGGTCTCACACCCGAAAATCGCCGAAGCGGCGGTGGTCGGCATTCCGCACAGCATTAAGGGCCAGGCGATTTATGCCTACGTCACCCTGAACCACGGCGAAGAACCGAGTGCGGAGCTGTATACCGAAGTGCGGAACTGGGTGCGCAAAGAGATTGGCCCGCTGGCGACGCCAGACGTGCTGCACTGGACCGATTCGCTGCCGAAAACCCGCTCCGGCAAAATCATGCGCCGCATTCTGCGCAAAATTGCCGCCGGAGATACCAGCAACTTGGGTGATACCTCAACGCTTGCCGATCCTGGCGTGGTGGAAAAACTGCTCGAAGAGAAGCAGTCCATCTCAATGCCTTCATAACATTCTTGCCCGGTAGCGCTCCGCTAACCGGGCCTGCTCATAATAACAATACCTTACCTTCCCGTTTGAATTTCCTGCTTCTGAAAGACGACGGGGAACCTCTGGAGACGCGGTGATGAATCAAGATATTTGTCAGCAGATAGAAAACAGTGCGCATTTCAGGGAGCTCGTCGAAAAACGGCAACGGTTTGCCACCCTCCTGTCGATCATCATGCTGGTGGTCTATGTCGGTTTTATTCTGTTAATTGCTTTCGCGCCCGGCTGGCTCGGTACGCCGCTGCATGCGGGCACCAGCGTCACGCGTGGTATTCCCATCGGAATTGGCGTAATCATCATTTCTTTCGTGCTTACCGCCGTGTACGTCTGGCGGGCAAACGGTGAATTTGACCGGCTGACGAAGGCCGTTCTGCATGAGGTGAAGGCGCCATGAAAAAACGACTGACGGCGCTGGCCACCTTGCTGCCGCTGGCGGCGAACGCTGCCGATTCCATTAGCGGTGAAGTGCAGCGCCAGCCGACCAACTGGCAGGCGATCATCATGTTCCTGATTTTTGTGCTGCTGACGCTGTACATCACCTGGTGGGCCTCTAAACGGGTCCGCTCGCGCAACGATTACTACACCGCGGGCGGCAATATCACCGGTTTCCAGAACGGCCTGGCAATTGCCGGAGACTTTATGTCTGCGGCGTCATTCCTCGGTATTTCCGCGCTGGTGTACACCTCCGGCTACGACGGCCTAATTTACTCTCTCGGCTTCCTCGTCGGCTGGCCGATTATCCTGTTCCTGATAGCCGAACGCCTGCGTAACCTCGGGCGCTTCACCTTCGCCGACGTGGCGTCGTATCGCCTGAAACAAGGGCCGATTCGTATTCTGTCTGCCTGCGGATCGCTGGTCGTCGTGGCGCTGTATCTGATTGCACAGATGGTCGGTGCCGGGAAGCTCATCGAACTGCTGTTCGGCCTGAACTACCACGTCGCCGTGGTGCTGGTCGGCGTGCTGATGGTGATGTACGTCCTGTTCGGTGGCATGCTGGCGACCACCTGGGTGCAAATCATCAAAGCGGTGCTGCTGCTGTTTGGCGCCAGCTTTATGGCATTTATGGTCATGAAGCACGTGGGCTTCAGCTTCAATAACCTGTTTACCCAGGCGATGGCGGTTCACCCGAAAGGCGCGGCGATCATGAGTCCGGGCGGACTGGTTAAAGACCCGATTTCTGCACTGTCGTTAGGGTTGGGCCTGATGTTCGGCACCGCCGGTCTGCCGCACATTCTGATGCGTTTCTTCACCGTCAGCGATGCACGTGAAGCGCGTAAAAGCGTGCTCTACGCCACCGGATTTATGGGTTACTTCTACATTCTGACCTTCATCATCGGCTTTGGCGCGATCATGCTGGTCGGGGCGAACCCGGCGTTTAAAGACGCGGCGGGCCAGTTGATTGGCGGTAACAATATGGCGGCGGTGCATCTGGCCGATGCGGTAGGCGGCAACCTGTTCCTCGGCTTCATTTCAGCCGTGGCGTTCGCCACTATTCTGGCGGTCGTTGCGGGTCTGACGCTGGCAGGCGCTTCGGCGGTGTCGCATGACCTTTATGCCAACGTGTTCCGCAAAGGCGCGTCCGAACGTGATGAACTGCGGGTGTCGAAAATCACCGTGCTGATTTTGGGCGTGGTGGCGATTCTGCTGGGGATTTTGTTCGAGAAGCAGAACATCGCCTTCATGGTCGGCCTGGCGTTCTCGATTGCCGCGAGCTGCAACTTCCCGATAATCCTGCTCTCGATGTACTGGTCGAAACTGACCACGCGTGGGGCGATGGTTGGCGGCTGGTTGGGTCTGCTGACGGCGATTGTGCTGATGGTTCTCGGCCCGACAATTTGGGTGCAGATCCTCGGCCACGAAAAAGCCATCTTCCCGTATGAATACCCGGCGCTGTTTTCCATCGCGGTGGCGTTTATCGGGATTTGGGTGTTCTCCGCCACGGACAACTCCGAAGCCGGAATGCGCGAACGCGAGCAGTTCCGCGCGCAGTTTATTCGTTCTCAAACCGGGATTGGCATCGACCAGGGCCGGGCGCACTAAGCGCGTTATCCCCGGTCTTGCGGCCGGGGATTTCTCAGAACATCGCCCATGCAACTAGCGGCGCACACAGGACCATCGTGACGCCGGAGAGCATCATCACCAGACTGGCAATCACCCCTTCCTGCGGACCAAGTTCGTAGGAACGCGCAGTGCCTGCTCCGTGTGAGGCGGCACCAAAGCCTGCGCCTTTCGCCATGCCTTCCCGAATGGCGAGACGCAAAAACAGCATGTCGCCTACCGCCATGCCAAACACACCGGTAATCACCACGAACAGCGCCACCAGCTCCGGCTGTCCGCCGAGCGGTTTCGCAGCAGCAAGCGCAAACGGCGTGGTAATTGAACGCACCGCCAGGCTGCGCTGAATTTCATCCGACAACGTAAACAGACGAGCCAGCCAGACCGAGCTGCACACCGCCACTACGTTCGCCGTCACAACGCCCGCGCTGAGGGACATCCAGTGGCGTTTGATCACCGCCAGATTGTCATACACCGGCACCGCAAAGGCGATGGTCGCCGGGCCGAGCAGCCACAGCAGCCAGTGCGCTTCGCCCATGTAATTCTGATAAGAGATGTGGCCGAATACCAGGATCAGCACCAGCAACAGCGGGGTGAACACCAGCGGCATCAGCGGCAGTTTGCGAAAGCGGCGATACAGGCGTTTGTTGGCGTAATAGAGTCCGAGGGTAACCGCCAGGCATAGCAGGCTCAGCGCAAGACTATTCACGATTCATCCTGCTTAGCTCGTAGCGATACACTTTATCGACCACCCAGGCGGTCGCGCCCAGCACCATTATTGTACTCAGCGCAATCACCAGAAAAATGCGCCAGCCATCTACCCTCAACAACTGGGCATAATTAACCACCGCCACCACCGCAGGCACGAAGAACAGCAGCATCTCCGCCAGCAGCCAGCGCGAACCGGCGCGTACCCAGTTGAGCGGTAAGATGCGGCACACAATCAGCCCCAGCATTAACACCATACCGACCAGATTCGCAGGCAGCGGAAGATGGCCCCACACGACCAGATGTTCCGCCAGCACAAACAACCCGGCGTACAACACCACCTGCACCGGGACCTGAAGATGGTGCAGAACTGCAGGCGTTACGCGCCCTAAGGCCACAGCCATGAAAGAAATTCCTGAAAAATATGAAGGTGCTCAGTATAGAGAGCCGTCGACTGCGACTGAAATGAATTAAAATCATTGAAGGTATAGTTTCGAGGAATAATCATGGACATAAGAACGCTGCGCTATTTCGTCGAAGTGGTCCGGCAACAGAGCTTTACCCGTGCGGCAGAGAAGCTGTTTGTCACCCAGCCTACCATCAGTAAGATGTTGAAAAACCTGGAAGATGACCTTAACTGTACCCTGCTCATCCGCGACGGGCGCAAGCTGCTGCTGACCGATACCGGACGCGTGGTGTTCGAGCGGGGCCTGGCGATCCTGGCCGAATTCCGCCAGCTTGAAGCGGAACTCAGTGATATCAATCACCTGCAAAAAGGGTTACTGCGCCTCGGCATTCCTCCTATGGTTGGCATGTTAATGGCCGGCCCTATCAGTTTGTTCCGCCAGCGCTACCCCGGCGTGGAACTCAAAATTGCCGAATTCGGTGGCCTGACGGTGCAACAGGCAGTGATGAACGGCGAGCTTGATGTGGCGATGACCGCCCTGCCCGTGGATGAAGAAAGTGGCCTGTCGACGCTGCCGCTGTTCAGCCATCCGCTGTGCGTGCTGGTGCCGAAATCCGGCGAATGGCTACACGTTGAGTCCATGAGTCCGGAACAGTTAGCCGCGCATCCACTGCTGATTTATAACGAAGATTTTGCGCTCAGCCGCCAGTTGATGACGTTGTTTGCCGAGCATGATGTGAAACCGCGCATTGCGGTTCGCAGCGGCCAGTGGGATTTTCTGGCGGCGATGGTGCAGGCGGGCGTTGGCGTGGCAATCTTACCCGAACCGATTTGCCAGCGGCTCGACAAAAATACCCTGCGCTGGATCCCGCTCGACAGCAAGCTGCACTGGCAATTGGGTATGATCTGGCGCGAAGGCACTTACCTCTCGCACAGCGCCCAGGCCTGGCTCCAGTGCTGCGAAGGATTTTGGCTGCCGGAAGGCTAGTCCCACTCCGCTTGCCTATTTTCTCCCTTTCCGTCGCGCTCATTTGGCAGTGCAGACTGCGCCCGATCACAGATTAGACTCTGGGATAAAATATTACTTCTTACATCAATAACTGGAATATATTATTCCAAATTATAGAGAACGCAATTCATCGAGGTCGTTATGAAAATTGATTTATCTGCACTGGCTACAGAGAGCCGCAACCCGGCGAGCGAGAACATTGACACCCTGTCGACGCTGGAGATGCTGAAAGTCATTAATACAGAAGACCAAAAGGTCGCGCTGGCGGTTGAAGAACAGCTGCCTGCCATCGCGAAGGCCGTCGATGCGATTACTCAAGCCTTTGCCTGCGGCGGACGCCTGATTTACTGCGGCGCGGGCACCTCGGGCCGCCTCGGTATTCTGGATGCAAGCGAATGCCCGCCAACCTACGGCACGCCGCGCGAAAGGGTGGTGGGTCTGATTGCGGGCGGTAAAACCGCCATTTTGCAGGCGGTCGAAAACGCCGAAGATAGCCCGCAAATGGGCGAGCAGGACCTGCGTGATTTGGCCCTGAACGAACGCGACGTGGTCATCGGCATTGCGGCCAGTGGGCGCACACCGTATGTGATTGGTGCCCTGAACTACGCCCGCAGCGTGGGTGCGACCGTCGGGGCTATCGCCTGCAACCGTGGCAGCGAAATTGGCAAGATTGCCGACATCGCCATCGAACCGATGGTCGGCCCGGAAGTGGTCACCGGCTCTTCACGTATGAAAGCCGGCACCGCCCAGAAACTGGTACTCAATATGCTGACCACCGGGGCGATGATCCGGTCCGGCAAAGTGTTTGGCAACCTGATGGTCGATGTGGAAGCCACCAATGCCAAGCTGCTGCAGCGTCAGGTGAACATCGTGGTCCAGGCCACAGAGTGTGAACCAGCAGCAGCAGAAGCGGCGCTGAACGCCTGCGATCGTCATTGTAAAACCGCCATTGTGATGGTTCTGGCGGGGGTCAGCGCCGCCGATGCCAGCGCGATGCTGAACAACAACAACGGCTTCATTCGCAGCGCCATCCAGGGCATCGGGAGCAAGTAATCATGGCGAAGATAACCGGCTCGATGATCGAACAACTTCTGCGACTGGCGGGAGGACCCGCGAACATCAGCGTGTGCGGCAACTGCATGACGCGCCTGCGCCTGACGCTGGTCAACCGTGATGCCGCCGATATTGCACAGCTCAAAGCGGTGCCCGGCGTCCTCGGCGTGATTAACGGCGACGACCAACTGCAAATTATCCTCGGGCCGGGTAAAGCGCAAACTGCCAGTGAAATGATGAATGACCTGCTGAAATCAGAGGGTGCGGAAGCTCCAGTACCTGCGTCAAACGCAGACCTGAAAACCCAGGCAAGTCAGAATAAAGCAAAGATGAAAGGCAAGCAGAACAGCGCGCTGCATAACTTTTTGACCAAGTTTGCCACCATCTTTACGCCGCTGATCCCGGGCTTTATCGCGGCGGGCCTGTTGCTCGGTATCGCGACGCTGTTACAGCAAATTTTCATTACCGACAGCGCGTCACCGGCAACCTGGCTCGTGGACATGATCGCCTATATGAAGGTGTTCAGCATTGGCCTGTTCACCTTCCTCAGCATTCTTATTGGTTTCAACACCCAAAAAGCGTTTGGTGGCTCGGGCGTGAACGGCGCGATCATCGCCTCGCTGTTTATTCTGCGCTACGTGCCGGAAGGCAAAGTCGGCTATTACGCGGGAATGCAGGACTTTTTCGGGCTGGTCATCGACCCGCGCGGCAACATTATTGGCGTGCTGCTGGCCTGTATTCTCGGGGCGTGGATTGAGCGCCAGGTGCGACGCTTTATTCATGATTCACTGGATATGATCCTGACGTCAGCCATTACGCTGCTGATTACCGGGGCCATCACTTTCACGGTGATTATGCCGATTGGCGGCGAGCTGTTTAAAGGCATGTCGTGGCTGTTCCTGCACCTGAACGGCAATCCGTTTGGCACGGCACTGTTGGCCGGTCTGTTCCTGATAGCCGTTGTGTTCGGCATTCATCAGGGTTTTGTGCCGGTGTATTTCGCGCTGATGGACGCTCAGGGCTTCAACTCCCTGTTCCCGATTCTGGCGATGGCCGGTGCCGGACAGGTTGGTGCGTCACTGGCGCTGTACTTCCGCGCCAAACACGGCTCTATGTTACGCACCCAGATAAAAGGCGCCATCTTCCCTGGCCTGTTGGGGATTGGTGAACCGTTGATTTATGGCGTGACGCTGCCGCGCCTGAAACCGTTCGTGACGGCCTGTCTCGGCGGCGCGGTGGGTGGCTTCTTCATTGGTCTGATTTCGTGGCTGGGTCTGCCCGTGGGCCTGAACACCGTCTTCGGCCCGTCTGGCCTGGTGTCGATTCCACTGATGACGTCTTCGCAGGGTATTTTCGCCGGAATGGCGGTGTACGTGGCGGGTATTCTGATTTCGTATCTGGCCGGTTTTGTACTGACCTGGTTTTTTGGCAGCAAAAACGTCGACCTGCAGTAACGCTCGACGGTATTCCTCCCCCCTTTCAGCCGCCTTCCACAGGCGGCTTTTTTTGGGCTGAATTTACTGGTCTTCTATCAACAGCGCTTCCAGCAAATCGAGATCGTGCAGGAGCTTTTGCAGCGTTTCATTGCTGATTTGTCGAGTGGCGCGCAGATGGTAAAGCTCACCGCGCTCGGAACGCAGCGCCGCAAGGCGAAAGCGGCGCTCAAGACTCTCTTCCAGCATTGAGGATTCGACATCTTTACGCCCGTCTACCCGACGCCGCAGGTTACCAATAACCCGCGAACTCACTTCGGTGAGCAGCTGATTATCGATGTTTTCTTTGGTGTCTGCTGCCAGGCGTTCTTCCATTTTCTGAATCGCGACAATGGCCACGTCCGCCGTTGCGGCCCGCGCCAGGCGTTCTTCTTTGTGCTGCTGAGAATGGTCGGCGACCTCAATGTGTCGCAGCAGTATCGGCAGAATAACGACCCCAACAAACAGCGAGAACAAGATAACCCCCGCCGAGAGGAACACCAGCTCGTAGCGCGCCGGGAAGGTACTGCCATCCGGCAACCACAACGGAATGGAGAGCACACCGGCCAGCGTAATCGCCCCGCGCACGCCTGCAAATGAGGCGATAAGCAGCTCGCGCGTACTCCAGCTCCCAAACTCCATCGGTTTCTTTTTCAGGAAACGCAGGCTGAAACGCTGCATGGTCCACAGCCAGCCAAAACGCACCAGCATCAGCGCGGCATAAATCAGTAGAATATCGGCGAACAACATCCAGGTTTCGACGTTCGGATCGGCTTCTGCAGCCACCAGCGAGGTTTCGAGTATGCCTGGCAGCTGCAGGCCCAACAGCAGGAATACCATGCCGTTAAACACGAACTCCAGCATTGCCCAGGTACTGTTGGCACGCAGACGCATGGCCAGCGGCGCAGTACGCATCACGCCGGATCGGGTGATGGTCATCCCGGCGGCAACCGCTGCCAGAATGCCCGATACGCCGATGTGTTCGGCAATCAGGTAAGACGCGAACGGCAGCAGGAACAACAGCACAATTTGTGTCGCCGGTTCATCCCCACCCCAGCGGCTGAGGAAACGCAGCGAACGACCGTACGACCAGCTGACGATAAACCCGGCCAGGATACCGCCAGTCGCCACTTTGACAAACTCAAGCGCGGCCCCACCGACGGTGAACACCATCGTGCCCATCACCACCGCAACGGCGAATTTGAGCGACACCAGACCGGACGCATCGTTCATCAGCGCCTCGCCCTGCAAGATGCCCATGATTTTTTTCGGGATGCGCCCTTCGCCGACAATACCGGACAGCGCCACGGCATCGGTTGGCGACAACACCGCCGCCAGCGCAAACGCCGGGATCAGCGGAATACCTGGCACCACCCAATAAATCAGGAAGCCAATGCCGACCACCGTGACCAACACTAACGCCAGCGCAAGACCAAAAATCTCTCGCCCATGTTCCAGAAATTCACGCGTTGGCGTCTTCCAGCCGTCAGCAAACAGCAGCGGCGGAATGAACAAAACGAGGAACAGTTCCGGATCAAACTCGACGTGTAAGCCGAACGTCGGCCACGCCAGCATCGCGCCGATACCAATCTGCATCAGCGGGAGTGGAACCTGAAAAGGGAGGACGCGGGTGATGACCCCGGAAAGGGAGACCACAAGGGTCATGATCAGTATTGTGAAGAAAATTTCCATGCTATCCCTGTTTGCGATGTCTTATTACTTAACCTCAGATAATACGCTCTCAAGCTTATCGCAAAGAACGGCAGGATGTGCCCTAAAAAACAAAACGGGTGGCAAACGCCACCCGTTTTTTACTGCGCTGACCAGGCCTTAAATCGCCCAGCCGCCCGCATAGAAGGCCACCAGCGCCAGGGCGATAACCACGGTGCCGATGTTCAGCTTGCGCCATTCACCGGATACCACGCGGCCAATCACCAGCGTGGCGAAACCAATCATAATGCCGGTTACGATATTACAGGTCAGGACGATGAACACCGCAGTGATAAGCCCTGCCATCGCGTCGACGAAATCGCCGAAGTCGATTTTCGCGACGTTGCTCAGCATCAGCAAACCAACGTACATCAACGCTGGGGCAGTTGCGTAGGCAGGCACCAGATAAGAGAGCGGGGCCAGGAACAGGATCAGCAGGAACAATACGCCGACAGTGATGGCAGTCAGACCGGTTTTACCGCCAGCGGCAGTACCGGCTGCAGATTCGATGTAAACCGCAGCAGGCGCAGCACCCACCAGACCAGAGAATACGCTGCTCAGGGAGTCAGTGGTCAGCGCTTTGCCGCCGTTGATGATCTGCCCATCTTTATCCAGCAGGTTTGCCTGACCGGCGACTGCGCGGATGGTGCCCGTGGCGTCAAACACCGCAGTCATCACCAACGCCAGCACGCTTGGCAGAACAACAGGATTCAGCGCGCCCATAATATCGAGGCTGCCAATCAGCGAATTGCCGTGCTCGTCGCTGAGAGAAGGCATGGCGAAGATACCGGAGAAATGCACGGTCGGATCGAAAATCAGTCCGACAACGGACACGCCGACGATAGTCAGCAGAATACCGCCCGGCACCTTCAGTTTTTCCAGACCGATAATCACCGCCAGGCCAATAAGCGACATGATAACAGGGAAGCTGGCGAAGTGACCGAGCGTCACCGGCAGGCCGTCCAGCGGGTTTTTGATAACCAGACCCACGCCGTTCGCCGCGATCAGCAGCAGGAACAAGCCGATACCAATGCCGGTGCCATGCGCAACGCCCTGCGGCAGGTTGCGCAGGATCCAGCTACGAATGCCGGTGGCGGAAATGATAGTGAACAGTACCCCCATCAGGAACACCGCCCCCAGCGCCACAGGAATGCTGATGTGCTGGCCCAGCACCAGGCTAAAGGCGGTAAACGCGGTCAGCGAGATGGCGCAGCCAATCGCCAGCGGCAGGTTCGCCCACAGGCCCATGACCAGAGAACCGACACCCGCCACCAGACAGGTCGCCACGAAGACGGCCGTCGGTGGGAAGCCCGCTTTACCGAGCATGCCCGGTACGACGATAACGGAGTACACCATTGCCAGGAAGGTCGTTAAACCGGCAAGGATCTCCTGACGTACAGTGCTGCCACGAGCTGAAATTTTGAACCAGGCGTCCAAACCGCCGGTACGCGCTGAAGGCGTAGACATAGAAAACATCCCCTGAGAATTTTTATCATTCGTCCGTCCGCGTGATGGACAATCCAATGCCAGCTAAGCGTTATACACAACATCATTCAGATGCCATGTACTTTTCCCTGTGCGATATCGCGACTAAGGGGGGTCGCAAAAAAAGCAAACGATTAGCTTCACGCAAACAAAAACGGTATGCAATGTGACCTGCTCCTGACCTTCACGGCGGAACAGATTTTTGCCACATGGATTTCGGGTTGCATTGCGGCGGCAATTGCGCGAATTTCCAGGAGCATAGATAACTATGTGACTGGGGTGAGCAAAAGCAGCCAACAAAAATGCGCCCGAAAGACATCGGTAAAAAAAGGCAAACGATTATCTGGCTTTTATACTGCCCTTTTCAACTGATGTTTATGCCATTTCGCTATTTTTCCCTTATGACGGCGAAGAAATAGACAACGTGTGCGCAAACGATATCGTCCATGCGCAATCTTCTAACATTTTTGCGAACGTTTGTTTTCATTTCGCCGGGTCATCGGTTTTTGTGATGATGAATCAGCTGCCGGGAAAATCGAGTGGGCCGCCCTGTTGAATTGCTCTCTGCCAGGCGGGACGGTTTTCAACGCGTTTTGTCCACGCCGTCAGACTCGGCAGTGCGCCCTGCTCACCACGCGCCAGTAACGCCATCGCCGGATAGCTCATCTGAATATCCGCCATACTGAGCTGCTCCCCGGCAAACCACGTGTTTTGCGCCAGGTGCGCTTCAATAAACGCCGCATGAGTCGCCAGCTGTTTATTGAGATATCCCTTTTGCACGCCCTGCCCAAGCAGTTTGCCCACCGTTCTCAGACCAATCGGTACCGGCGGCTTGCCGAGACGCCCAAATATCAGTTTCATCAGCAGGAACGGCATCAGCGAGCCTTCCGCGTAATGCAGCCAGAAACGATACTGAACGCGATCCTGCGGACTCATGGGTTTAAGCGTTTGTCCGGGATCGTGCGTCTCCTGTAAATATTCCAGAATTGCGCCCGACTCAGCGAGGATCAGTCCGTCATCCTCCAGCACCGGAGATTTCCCCAGCGGATGCACTTTTTTCAACGCCTCAGGTGCCAGCATCGTCGGTTCGCGCTGGTAGCGCACTATCTGGTAGGGCAATTCCAGCTCTTCTAAGGCCCAAAGCACGCGCTGGGAGCGCGACAGATTAAGATGATGCACCGTCAGCATGGCGGTCTCCTGTGAGTTGTTCAAAATAACTATAGGAACTGTGGCGAAAGGTGGGAAAAAATTTGGCGAAATAATCGTCAATTCCGGTGGCAAGAATCGGGTTGCGGCTTACAATTAAAGTGTCAGTACAAACCGGAACCTCCAACCACTTTTGATCGACTGAGGCGTGCTGATGTCGGGGGAAACCCTCCTGTGAACCAACGGGATAGAGAGAAAGACAAAGACCGGAAAACAACTAAAGCGCCCAATTGTGGCGCTTTAGTTTTTTAGTCGTTATCGTCCGGGAAGTGCGCGCCAGGCCCCTTCTCGCCGAGCATATCGCCCGGGTTACGCAGCGGGCAGTCACGATGTGACAGGCAGCCGCAGCCGATGCAGCCATCAAGCTGATCGCGCAAAGCAACCAGCGTGTGGATACGGCTATCCAGTTCTTCGCGCCACTGTGACGACAGCTGTTTCCACGCCTTTGGGCTCAGGTTGTGCCCTTCCGGCAGCACGCCCAGCGCGTCGCTGATGGTCGCGAGCGGAATGCCTATTCGCTGGGCAATCTTGATAATCGCCACATAGCGCAGTACATCGCGACGATAGCGACGCTGGTTGCCATCGTTACGCGTACTCTCTATTAATCCTTTGCTTTCATAGAAATGCAGCGCCGATACGGCGACGCCACTACGCCTTGCCACTTCACCTGGCGTCAGCAGCGTTTTAATGCGGGGAGATTTCTTTTCCATAAAGCACTTTACCTCAAGTTAACTTGAGGAATTATACTCGCCCGCAGACAAATCGACGAACCGAAATTGTGAAAGAGAGGCTATTTATGTCCCATCACGACATCATAGAAACGCTGATTGAATGGATTGATGAGCATATTGATCAACCACTTAACATTGACGTGGTCGCCAGAAAATCGGGTTATTCAAAATGGTATTTGCAGCGGATGTTCCGCGCGGTGATGCACCAGACGTTGGGTGAATACATTCGCCAGCGGCGGTTACTGATGGCGGCAGAAGCGCTGCGCACGACACAGCGTCCGATTTTTGATATTGCGATGGATTTGGGTTACGTGTCGCAGCAGACCTTTTCGCGCGTCTTTCGCCGGGAGTTCGACCGCACCCCGAGCGACTATCGCCATCAAATCTCAGCGTGAGCTACCTGATGGCTCGCCCACTGCGTTGAGCCCTGCAGCCATTCAACAAACGCGTGCGGCGGCATGGCTTTCGCAATATGCCAGCCCTGACAGAACGGTACCCCACGCTTAAGAAGCCAGTTGATCTGCCCGGCGGTGTCGACGCCTTCCGCGATAATCTTCAGCCGCAGGCTTTGCGCCATCTCAATGATGTGTTCTGCAATCAAATGGCTGGTGCTATTGGTGGTGAGCGTGTCGACGAACGATTTATCGATTTTCAGGATATCGACGTTCTGCGAATAGTCAATATTGTATAAAAACCAAACTATCGTGTCGGTTTTCTATCTCACTGAAAAACCTAAAATCCCCATCAAAGACCGCGAAGAATATATTCCTCATGTCAATGCATAGCCCTGATACCGCGATTTCTCTGTATGTAAAATTTCACCATACCAGTGGCGAATAAAACAGCGAATGTGATATAGTTCACACAATCTCATGAAACACAAAACAGTGTTTCATTACATTGGTCGATGCCTGCCGATAGCCAGAGTGTGATGCCCCTGATGTGCAACGCCGCGCTATCTCTGGCTCCGTTTTCAGAGGGTACGTTTCATGATGTCTGTCACCACCGGCGTTGTTCTTCTCCGCTGGCCACTCACGAGCGCTGTGCTGATGTTTCTGGCGAGCACGTTAAAAATTCAGTTTCGTAAATCCGATTATGCCGGGCTGGCGGTTATTTGCAGCCTCTTTGGCGTTGCGGCCTCCTGCTGGTTCGCCACGGGTTTACTGGGGATTACCCTGGTCGACCTGACGCTGGTCTGGAATAACATTAAAGACGTGATGATGGAAGTGATGAGCCAGACACCGCCAGAATGGCCAATGATGATGACCTGAAAGGCTTCATCCGCAATCAACTCCTTTCTCAGGGCCAGTCATGCAAGTGACTGGCCCTTTTTGCATTCTGAGCGTCAATGGAAGTGAGAGAGTGAACCGGGTTTTATGTAACGCAACAACATGTGAACTGGCTTACATTTTTGACTTCCATCACACTTTATAGTGACATCTCGTTTTAGAGGGTACAGTTCATCATCATGGCTTCCATTAAAGATGTCGCAAAAAAAGCAGGAGTATCAACAGCTACCGTTTCAAGGGTGTTGAACAATCACCCCAGCGTGGTACCTGAAACACGTAAGGCAGTACGTGATGCGATGGATTACCTGTGTTATGTGCCCAGTAAAAGCGCGTTTCAACTGAGCGGCAAATGCTCCGGCCTGATCGCCGTTGTCCTGCCGAACCTGGTCAATCCGCATTTTTGCGAACTGCTGGCAACTTTTGAGGAAGAAGCACGATACATCGGCAAGACGGTGATCGTTAAAACACATCAGAACCAACCGCTGCAGGATAAACAAATTATTCATACCCTGATCGGGATGGGAATAGATAGCTTGCTGTGGGTACCCACGGAAGCGGAAGCTGAACTTGCGGAGTGGCTCGCGGCCACCCATATTCCAGTTGCTGTGGTGACACAGGTTTCCCGGTTTTTTAATTCGGTATCGGTTAATCAGAGTAAAGGCGCAGAAAGCATTGCCGAGCATTTTATCCAGACCGGACATACCGCATTAGGTTTTATTGCGCAAGAAGGTGTCGACAATCGAAAAGTGTCAGCATGGAGTAAAAAAATCATCGGTCACGGATTAGTACTTAATCCACAGAACCAATTCTGGATAGAAAAAGGCCAGGGTGAGAAAATATCAGGACATATCAGCACCCTGGACGATGTTATTGAGAAACTAGCCGTCCGGGAAACTGCATGCACGGGCCTGATGGTGTATAACGACGTCGCCGCCAGTTATATTATTGATGGGTTAAACAATAAGGGTATATCCGTTCCACAGGACATTTCGATCGTTAGTTTCGACAACACCTTATTGGCACAAACAAAAAAAATAACAAGTATCGCGCAGCCGATAAGTGATATTGCACATCTGGCATTCCAGATGGTCAGCAATAAAAATAATCAGGAAAGCATTGAAATGTATGAAATCGTCTCTCGCTTAATTATTCGTGAGAGCAGTATCAATATTAACATTACAACTCTGTAATCAGTCTATTTCCCGCTGAAATAGAATGTACCGGAGATAATGTACTCCCCTATTTTTACTACAGCATGGGTCGCCATATACCGTGCTTTGTAATTATGCCTGTTCAATATTGAGGGATATGTATGTCTACTACAGCCGCAAAAAAATACAGCGCTTATGAAAAATTGCGCCTGAAAGAAAAGATTGGCTACGGTATGGGTGATGCCGGTTCCTGTATGATTTGGAGCGTACTGGCGCTCTATTTGACCTGGTTTTATACCGACGTCTATGGCCTTGATCCCGCGATTGTCGGCACCCTATTTCTGGTGATCCGCGTTTTTGACGCCTTCAGCGATCCGGTTATGGGGGCGATTTGTGACCGGACCCGCACCCGCTGGGGTAAGTTCCGACCGTGGATATTATGGATGGCCGTGCCATTTGGCCTCGGCGCTGTCTTAATGTTCACTACGCCTGAGTTGAGCATGAATGGAAAAATAATTTATGCCTGGGCCACCTATTTAGTCATGTCATTGATTTATACAGCGATAAACATCCCCTATTGCTCGGTTGCAGGGGTCATTACGCTCAACCAGAAAGAACGCATGGGGTGCCTGTCATGGCGCTTCTTCCTCAACGGCCTGGCCACGCTGATTGTCTCTTCCTCGATTTTACCGTTAACCGAATGGCTGGGTGATGGCAACCGCGCATCCGGTTTCCAGTTAACGATGATGATCATGGGCGGCGCTGCCACCTTAATGTTCCTGTTCTGCTTCTCCAGTATTAAAGAGCGCGTGGTCTCAATTAAAGCCAATGACTCCTTAAGGAAGGATCTCAAAGACATTATTAAAAATGACCAATGGCTCCTGATGATCACTATTACCTTCCTGAACGTTTTTCCGGCATTCATTCGTGGGGCAGTGACCATTTATTATGCCACCTATGTGATGCAGGCTTCGGTAGGATTTATTACCTTCTTCATGGCCCTCGGTGTGGCCTGTAATATGTTGGGTAGTGTCATTGCTAAACCTCTGACCGATCGCTTTGATAAAATTAAATTATTCCGCGTTATTAATATCATTCTTGGCATCCTATCTTTCGCTCTGTGGTTTGTCGATCCGCATTCACTGACGCCGCTGCTGGCATTGTTTATTGTGATTAATATTCTGCACCTTATTCAGTCGGGCCCTATTTTGTGGGCAATGATGTCCGACGTCGACGATTACGGTGACTGGAAATTAGGCAAGCGTCTGACCGGCATTTCGTTTGCCGGTAATCTGTTCATGCTAAAAATGGGACTGGCAGTCGCCGGCGCTATTGTTGCGTGGATATTATCTTACACCGGTTATATTGCCAATAGACCACAACAAAATACGCAGACTACCCAGGGCATTATTATGATGTTTTCGTTATTTCCGATGGTGAGCTACTTCTTTAGTGCCTGGATAGTGCGCTATTTCAAACTGAATGATACCTTCCTCGAAAAAATAAAAGTCGCCCTCGCTAAACGCGAACTGCAAAACAGCGCTGCCCAGACTCAGGAGTATAAAGATGTCCCTGTCGTTTAACGTTAAGCAAGGCCAGCGTATTGATTTATGGCTGAAAGAAACCCAACCAGCCAGTGAGGCCTTATTTTCCATCCGCATGGAGAGTGAGGTAGTATTCAAAATCAAAACGGCCCCTGGTTATTATTCCTATTTTACCTGGACCGCCTGGCAGGATGGTAAGGCTTGTCTGGACTGGTTGCCAGAGTATAGCGAAATCTCGCTATGCTATAGCTGGCATCCGGATACACTCTCCGACAACGGAGTCAGTTTTATTGCCACTCAGGGCAACGCGCTTTGTTTGCTGAATAACCACGACATTGCCAACGGATATTTGCAGGATGCTTTACGCCCGGCGCTGCATTTTTCTCCACACACCGGTTGGATGAATGATCCCAATGGCCTGCATCGCAAAGGCGATGAGTGGCATCTGTTTTACCAGTATCATCCGCACAGTACCCAGTGGGGACCGATGCACTGGAACCACGCGGTGAGCAAAGACCTTTATCACTGGCGGCACTATCCGGTCTTTCTCCAGCCGGAGCAAAATCTGGCGGCGCTGGGAGCGACAGGCGGTGCCTTTTCCGGAAGCGCGTTTATTGATGCACAAGGGCAAACCCGTTTTTGGTATACCGAGCGGCTACCGGCATACGATTTATATCGTGGTTATCGCGAAATTCAGAAAGTGGCCGTGCCACTGGACAGTTACGACAAACCTGTGTCAGTGAAAACGGTGTTAACTGAGCTGCCTCCCGGTGTCGACTGCGATTTTCGCGATCCAAAAGTTTGGTATGAGGAGGCTGATGCCACCTTCTACATGATCCTCGGCGCCTCCGTAAATGGCGATCCGGCGATGCTGCTGTTCCACTCTGCGGACAGTGAACGCTGGGAATTTCACCATGTGCTGTACATGGCCCCCGCCTACTTCCGCGAAAACGGTGGTCGTTGCGTTGAATGCCCGGATTTTTTCTGTCTTGATGGCGTGTGGGTGCTAATCATTGGCATCGTGGGCTATACAGAGCCCACGACCGGCCGCCATAACTTGCTGTTCGCGCAAACCGGCGATTTTCACCACGGCTATTTCACCCCGTCAGCACAACCGCTGCAAATGCTGGATTTCGGCACCGATTTCTACGCCCTACAAACCTGGGGCGAAGAAGAGACGCGCACTGGCTTTGCCTGGTTGTATAACTGGGCAACGCAAAAAAACGTCGATTCCACTTACTGCGGCGAAATGTCTTTACCGCGTCGCTTTCATCTCAACGCGCAGCAACAGCTGTGTATGACCCCGGTTTTACCGCCTGAATCGTTGATGGTCAGTCAGGCCAGACTGACGGATAACGCCCTCTGGTCCAGCAAAGAAGGCAGTAAAGCCTGCGTGATCACTTTTACCCCTGCAGCCGCATTTTGTCTGACGCTGAGCGGAGACAGTGGCCAGGAGATTGTTCTCGAATATGACGGCACATTGCTGACATTACGGGAAAAAGGTCAGGATGATGGTCGTTACCATGCGCCGCTGACCCACGTAGAGGATGTCACGCTGTGCTTCGATGCCGGGATCATTGAGGTCTTCGCCAATGAGGGCAGCGTCTGCGGCACGCGACGATATTATTCGTGCAGTGCGCTGACGCAAATACAGCTCGCAGGTGCTCCGGCAATAGTCACTCATTATCGTGCCACTTATACACAGCCATAAACCGGTTTAATTTTAATTTCCAAGAAGGATTTAATACATGTCGAGTAATAATTATTATGATATCACTGAATGGAACACCGGTAATCCGTATGATGATATTGGTGAAGTGATTAATAGCATCATCACCGATATTAAGAACAGACAAACGAGCAACGATGTGAATGAAGGCGGTAAACCCGGCGCGGTAATTTATATTCCACCTGGCGATTATCATCTTCTGACTCAAGTCGTGATAGATATTAGCTATCTGAAAATTATGGGCTCCGGACATGGTTTCACCTCTTCAAGCATTCGCTTTAATACCTCCGAAAGTGATTGGGCAAACTGGCACGAATTATGGCCGGGTGGCAGCCGCATCCTGGTGGATATGTCACTTGAAGATGGCGCGGAAGAATCTGCCGGGGCGGCATTCTATATCGCACGCAGTGGAGACCCACGTATAAGCTCGGTCGAGTTTGCTGACTTCTGTATTGACGGTTTGCACTTTGTCGACAATGGCTCTGGAAGTCATGATCCGGAGAACAGCTACCTCAACGGTAAGACTGGAATTTACATTGCCAGCGCGCAAGACTCCTTCCGAATCAGCGGCATGGGGCTGGTCTATCTTGAACACGGAGTGACGATTTATAACGCTGACGCTCTGGCTATTCATAACAACTTCATCGCTGAATGTGGAAACTGTATAGAGTTACGCGAGTCCGGTCAGGCCTCAAAAATAACAGACAACTTGATAGGCGCGGGCTACAGAGGATATTCTGTTTACGCGGAAAACTTTGGTGGCCTGTTAATTACTGCCAACAATATCTTCCCGCGCGGAAAAAGCAGCGTTCATTTTACCAATGTGGTTCGCTCATCTATTAGTAGTAACCGTTTCCATTCATTTTACCCTGGCATGCTGATCATGGAAAATGGCTGCACTGAAAACCTGGTATCATCAAATCATTTATTCCGCGAGCGTGAACCGTGGGCGCCGATGCAGTCCTACAATAACGGGTTAGATGATTTATATGGTCTACTGTATATCAGTGGTGATAATAACTCTATCATTGCCAACCATATTTCCGAGACAATTGACACGCAATATATTACTCCGACTGGTGCGACACCGGTCATTATCCGAGTGGTCTCTGGCAAAGGAAACTATATATCTGGTAATCATATTGTTGCCACTACCGAGGCTTCCAAAGTACAGGAGGCAGCTGACGCCAGCGCGTGTTTCTCAACGCAAGTCAGCGCATTACTGGCGACCAACGGCCTTGAAGTGCTGACGGTGACCACCGTCCAGATAGAAGCGACCTCGCAGCAAAATACCGTGCTGGATTCAGGCACTGACGGCCAGGTTGTGATAGATAAAATGCTGAATGCCTTCAGAGCAACACCCACTCCCGGAATGGCGGCGGAGGGACAACGTTAATGCGTGGTCAGCACATTGCCTGCATTGGCGAACTGTTAATTGATTTTGTCTGTACCGACATTGGACTCGGCTTGAAACAGGGGGCCCGCTTCCTCAAAAAAGCGGGGGGTGCCCCCGCTAACGTTGCCGCTGCCATCAACCGTAGCGGCGGTCACGCGAAGCTGGCGGCGAAAGTCGGCCAGGATCCCTTTGGCGATTTTCTGCTTCACACGCTGGAATCGGAAGATATAGAACACGCTAGCGTGACGCGCAGCGCGACACCCACAACGCTGGCATTTGTTGGTTTGCAGGAAGACGGCGAACGCGATTTTACCTTTTGCCGTGGTGCCGATGGTGAGCTTGGCTGGCAGGATATCCCCTCTGATTTTCTTGACGATGTCGGAATCGTTCATTTTGGTGCTGCCACTGGCCTGCTGGACGGTGAACTCTATGCCACCTACCAGCGCCTTCTGTATGAAGCCAAACAGCGTGGTTTATTGGTCTCATTTGATCCCAACTACCGTGAAGGCTTGTGGGGGGGAAATCCGCAACAATTCATCACCCGCTGCACACCTTGGTTTCAGCAGGCGGATATCGTGAAAGTCAGTGAAGAGGAACTGCACTTCATTACCAGTGCAAAAACGAATACAGAGGGATGTAAGAGACTGCACGAGGCCGGTGTCAGCTATGTCACCGTTACCTGTGGTCAGCGGGGAACCTGGGTCAGTCATCAGTCAGGTATTCAACAGCTCATCCCCTCTGTTCCGGTTGATGCCATTGATTCAACCGGCGCGGGTGATGCGTTTATCGGCGCATTGCTAACGCAAATAGCCCAGTCAGATTGCAGGTTAGACGATGGGTCACAGTTCCTGGATGCCGTGCGCTGGGCCAATATCTGTGGCGCATTGACCTGCACCAAATTTGGTGCCATTGACGCTATCCCTGTCGCCCACGACGTTGATGCATATTTAAAAAATAGCGAACGCTAAATGACAAAAAGGCCCCTGAACGGGGCCTTCAAAGCATTCAAACGGTTATCGCACAGCGGGATATCAGAACGGAATATCGTCGTCGAAATCCATCGGCGGTTCGTTAGACGGAGCCGGTGCAGCGGCTGGCTGCTGCTGCGGACGAGACTGCGCGCCGCCGCTGAACTGATTGCCGCCGCCCTGTGGCTGCTGTGGTTGACCCCAGCTTCCACCTTGCTGCTGACCACCACCTGCTGGTGCGCCGCCGCCCTGACGGCCGCCGAGCATTTGCATGGTGCCGCCCACGTTAACAACCACTTCAGTGGTGTATTTTTCAGCACCGGCCTGATCGGTCCATTTGCGGGTACGCAGCTGGCCTTCGATGTAGACCTGAGAACCTTTACGCAGATATTCACCGGCCACTTCTGCCAGTTTGCCGAACAGCACTACGCGGTGCCATTCAGTCTGCTCTTTCATTTCGCCGGTCGCTTTATCACGCCAGGATTCAGAAGTAGCCAGCGTAATGTTGGCAACTGCACCACCACTCGGCATGTAGCGTACTTCCGGGTCCTGACCCAGATTACCGACGAGAATCACTTTGTTTACGCCTCTGCTGGCCATGATCGTGTCTCCTGAAAACATTTCTTAATAGTGTAAACGGGGGATTGTAGCATTACAAAGTGTCGATTTGATAGTTTGCGAGCCGTATTCCAGGATTCCGTTGTGGACAATTGTCGTTGCAGCGAAGCGCGGAAGCACGATTCCAGTACTGTATATTCATTCAGGTCAATCTGTGTCATAATTAGCCGTTTCCGCCGTTTGTCCTTCTAACAAACCAGGCATTCCGAGTCTCTACCGGGAAAGGTGAATGGATAAGATCGAAGTTCGGGGCGCCCGCACCCATAATCTCAAAAACATCAACCTCGTCATCCCTCGCGACAAACTGATTGTCGTGACCGGGCTTTCTGGGTCAGGTAAATCTTCGCTGGCGTTCGATACGCTGTATGCCGAAGGCCAACGGCGCTACGTTGAATCACTCTCCGCCTATGCGCGTCAGTTCCTGTCATTGATGGAAAAACCTGACGTTGACCACATCGAAGGGCTGTCGCCCGCGATTTCTATTGAACAGAAGTCAACGTCTCACAACCCGCGCTCGACCGTCGGGACCATCACTGAAATCCACGATTATCTGCGCCTGCTGTTTGCCCGCGTTGGCGAACCGCGCTGCCCGGATCACGATGTGCCGCTGGCGGCGCAGACCGTCAGTCAGATGGTCGATAACGTGCTGTCACAGCCTGAAGGCAAGCGCCTGATGCTGCTGGCACCGGTGATTAAAGAGCGTAAAGGCGAGCACACAAAGACCCTGGAAAACCTGGCGAGCCAGGGTTATATCCGCGCCCGTATTGACGGCGAAGTCTGCGACCTGTCCGATCCGCCGAAGCTTGAGCTGCAGAAGAAACACACCATCGAAGTCGTGATTGACCGCTTCAAAGTACGTGAAGATCTGGCCCAGCGCCTGGCCGAATCGTTTGAAACCGCGCTGGATCTCTCCGGTGGCACCGCGATCGTTTCAGACATGGACGATCCGAAAGCCGATGAACTGCTGTTCTCCGCCAACTTCGCCTGCCCGATTTGCGGCTACAGCATGCGTGAACTCGAACCGCGTCTGTTCTCGTTCAACAACCCGGCCGGTGCCTGTCCGACCTGTGACGGACTCGGCGTGCAGCAGTATTTCGACCCGGACCGCATCATCCAGAACCCAGAGCTTTCCCTTGCCGGGGGTGCAATCCGCGGTTGGGATCGCCGTAACTTCTACTATTTCCAGATGCTGCGCTCGCTGGCGGAGCATTATGAATTCGATATCGAAGCCCCGTGGGGCAGCCTGAACGCCAATGTGCACAAAGTGGTGCTGTACGGTTCAGGCAAAGAGTCGATTGAATTCAAATATATGAACGACCGGGGCGACACGTCCGTGCGCCGCCATCCGTTCGAAGGCGTGCTGCATAACATGGAGCGTCGCTACAAAGAGACTGAATCTAACGCGGTGCGCGAAGAGCTGGCGAAATTCATCAGCAACCGTCCGTGTACCAGCTGCGACGGCACCCGCCTGAATCGTGAAGCGCGCCATGTGTTTGTCGAAAACACCCCGCTGCCAACCATTTCAGACATGAGCATCGGCCATGCGATGGACTTCTTCCAGAACATGAAGCTGTCCGGGCAACGCGCCAAAATTGCGGAAAAAATACTGAAAGAGATTGGCGATCGCCTGAAGTTCCTGGTCAACGTTGGCCTGAACTATCTTTCCCTGTCCCGCTCGGCGGAAACGCTCTCCGGCGGTGAAGCCCAGCGTATTCGTCTGGCCAGCCAAATTGGTGCTGGTCTGGTGGGCGTGATGTACGTGCTTGATGAACCGTCAATCGGCCTGCATCAGCGCGACAACGAACGCCTGCTTGGCACCCTGATCCACCTGCGCAATCTCGGGAACACAGTGATTGTGGTGGAGCACGACGAAGACGCCATTCGCGCGGCTGACCACGTGATTGATATCGGCCCGGGCGCTGGCGTCCACGGCGGCGAAGTGGTGGCGGAAGGTACGCTGGAAGACATTATGGCGGTACCCGAATCGTTGACCGGCCAGTACATGAGCGGCAAACGCAAAATTGCAGTGCCGAATGATCGCGTTCCGGCCGACCCGTCAAAAGTGCTGAAACTGACCGGCGCACGCGGCAACAACCTGAAAGACGTCACGCTGACGGTGCCGGTTGGCCTGTTTACCTGCGTGACCGGCGTATCCGGTTCCGGTAAATCAACGCTGATTAACGACACGCTGTTCCCGATTGCACAGCGCCAGCTTAACGGCGCGACTATCGCTGAGCCTGCGCCGTATCGCGATGTCACGGGCCTCGAGCATTTTGATAAAGTTATCGATATCGACCAGAGCCCGATTGGCCGTACGCCGCGTTCTAACCCGGCGACATACACCGGCATCTTTACGCCAGTGCGTGAACTGTTCGCGGGCGTGCCGGAATCACGTGCGCGGGGTTATACCCCAGGGCGTTTCAGCTTTAACGTACGTGGAGGCCGCTGCGAAGCGTGTCAGGGCGATGGCGTTATCAAGGTGGAAATGCACTTCCTGCCGGATATCTACGTGCCGTGCGACCAATGCAAAGGCAAGCGCTATAACCGCGAAACGCTGGAGATTAAGTACAAAGGCAAGGCCATCCACGAAGTGCTGGATATGACCATTGAAGAAGCACGTGAGTTCTTTGATGCCGTTCCGGCGCTGGCGCGTAAGCTGCAAACGCTGATGGATGTTGGCCTGACGTACATTCGTCTCGGCCAGTCGGCGACGACGCTCTCCGGCGGTGAAGCTCAGCGCGTGAAGTTAGCGCGTGAGCTGTCCAAACGCGGTACCGGGCAGACGCTGTATATCCTCGATGAACCGACCACTGGCCTGCATTTTGCCGACATCCAGCAGCTGCTGGACGTGCTGCATAAGCTGCGCGATCAGGGTAATACCATCGTGGTTATCGAGCATAATCTGGACGTAATTAAAACCGCGGACTGGATTGTCGATCTCGGCCCAGAAGGCGGCAGCGGCGGCGGGGAAATTCTCGTCTCCGGCACGCCGGAAACGGTTGCAGAGTGCGAAGCCTCGCACACCGCACGCTTCCTTAAGCCGTTGCTGTAATCACTCTGAAAGATACTGCCTGACCTGGTCAGGCAGTAGCTCCATCGCCTGCTGATAAGACGCATCCACCAGATAGTAAATCTGCGAATCCGGCAGTGAACCGTCGAGATACACCGTGCTCCAGTGCGCTTTATTCAGATGCTGGCTGGGGCGCACATCGCTGTGCTGCTGGCGCAATAAATCTGCCAGCTCCGGACTGGTTTTTAGCGACGTCACCGGACGGCCCTCCACCTCTTTCACCATCGCGAACAACACATCAGACACTTTAATCTGCGTGGCCTTCCAGTCGCTATGAACGCTCTGTTCCGCGCCTGGCTTGTTCATGCAATATTGCAGCAACTCCGAAATGGTCATCTTTATTCACCCTGAAGGAACGCGAAATGAGTCTTTTCTTAGTGTGCAACAAGTCGGCGGAAAGGGGAAACGGTTCTGATTAAAAAAACAGCAACCTTTGGGATTGCCGTTTTCTTTGCTGTCAGTACTCGGAGTTGACGATGACTTCTTCACCGTACGCCCCGGCGTTTGGCAGCGGTTTGTAGGTGGAGTTTGAAGCCCGTAATACGCGGATGCCGCGCGCGCCAATGTCATGGGCGGCGGTAATATCATTGTCGGAATCACCGTAGAAGACTTTGATATTCTTCTCTTTCAGCCACTGAACCTTGGTGTTTTGTCCGGCTTTGTCACCGGCAAAAATAACCGGATTCATGTTAGCGGCCGGGATCAGGAAATCGTCCTGCAACGTTTTGCTGACGGTTTCGGTTTTGGTCTGGCTGCGGCCGGTGACGAACCAGATGCTGTCGCCGCGTTTGACATGCATGGCAATCAACGCACGCGCCACTTCTTTCGGGATGCTGAAATCATCCCAGCCGTTGTTCATCTTTTCCCAGAATTCCGGATTCTTCAGGTAGTCTTCACTGTCAGGGGAAAAGGTCTTTTTACCGCGCCAGAAGCCTGGGCTTGAGAACAGCACGGTATCATCAATATCAAATCCGACGGACATCGGCGCCCGGCCCAACAGACTGTTTTCAATCTGCGCCACGGAAACCCAGTGGATCGGCGCCTGTTCGGCAAGCTTCGCGACATTTGTGCCAATGTAGAGTGGAGAGGGTGACGACGCATGAGCGTCAACAACGGTGCTGTTTATCGTAAACAACAAGCAGATAGCGCTGAGCGCTAATGAAACCTTGCGCATATTTATCCCTAAAAATCCGACTGTTATCACTAAAAAGCAAATGGGAAGTCAAAAAAGCATTCTGACCATAACCGCGAAAGGTAATGAAGGAAAGGAATATCTGGAAGGAATATCATAGAAAAAGGTGATGATCACACTCACGAAAAAACTCACCCAGTAGGGTAAGATTTGGCTCTTCCACAATGAAAGAGCCGAAAGTAAGTAAGTACTTACATTACTGCAGAGAACGCCTGTGCCACACGCTGCACGTTACGGGAATTAAGGCCCGCCACGCACATACGGCCGCTGGCGATCAGGTACACGCCAAACTCTTCACGCAAACGCTCAACCTGAGCGGCGCTCAGGCCTGTATAGCTGAACATACCGCGCTGTTGCAGGAGGTAGTCAAAATTACCGTCCGGCATCTCCTGCTTCAGCACGTTTACCAGCGCCTGACGCATCTCCAGGATGCGGGTACGCATGGCTTCAACTTCGCCCAACCACGAGGCTTTCAGCGCAGCGCTGTTCAGCACAGCCGATACCACCTGCGCACCGAAATTCGGTGGACTGGAGTAGTTACGGCGCACGGTCGCTTTCAGCTGGCCCAGCACGCGCCCTGCGGTTTCGCTGTCTTCACAGACCACGGACAAGCCGCCAACGCGCTCACCGTACAGCGAGAAGATTTTGGAGAATGAATTACTGACCAGCACCGGTAGACCGGCGCTCGCAATGGTGCGGATAGCGTACGCATCTTCTTCCATACCTGCACCAAAGCCCTGATAGGCGATGTCGAGGAACGGGATCAGGTTGCGCGCTTTCAGCACTTCCGTTACCGCATCCCACTGGGCGTTGGTGAGATCAGCCCCGGTTGGGTTGTGACAGCACGGATGCAGCAGCACGATGTCTTTTTCAGGCAGCGTATTCAGTTTTTCCAGCAGCGCTTCGAAACGCACGCCGTTAGTCTGTTTATCAAACCAAGGGTAAGTACTTACTTCGAAGCCAGCGCCTTCAAATATGGCAATGTGGTTTTCCCACGTCGGGTCACTGACCCATACGTTTGAACCCGGGAAGTAGTTTTTCAGGAAATCGGCCCCGACTTTCAGCGCACCCGAACCGCCGAGCGTCTGGATGGTCGCCACGCGTTTTTGTTGCAGAACCGGATGGTCAGCCCCAAACAGCAGCGGCGCAATCCCGTTGCGATAGGCGTTTAACCCTTCCATCGGCAAGTATACCGACGCACCGTGCGGCTGCGCATTCAGCTGCGCTTCGGCTTCGGCAACAGCTTGTAATTGCGGGATAATCCCATCTTCGTTGTAATAAAGGCCGATGCTGAGATTCACTTTGTCACTACGGGGATCGTCTTTGAATTTTTCCATCAGCGAAAGGATGGGATCGCCAGCGTAGGCGTCAACGTTCTGAAACACAGGTGGATTCTCCAGAGTTTTCGGGGCAGGGATAAACACAATAAACCGGATGTACCTTGAAGATCGAGAGCCAAGGGTAAAAAGACTCTGCCATTTGTCATCCGGCTTCTCCCGTCGCCCGTTACCCCATCAGGCAAATAGTGGTCCCCCCCGTTCCTCCGTAGTCTGAATCCTGCGCAACCGCGCAATGACCACCTTGAGGAATACATTATGGATTCGCAATTTATTGGTTCAGTGATTAACGCTCTGCCTCTGGAGCATATGATTGGCGGCCCACTGCAGGCGATGATTAAAGCCCAAGTCCAGGCCAGCAAGTCTTACGCCGATTTTCTGCTGTCGGTGTGTATTAAAGATGGAAAAGCCGTGGCGATTGAATTCGACTACGACGAAACGCTGGTCGATGAGCAAGGTGTCAATAAAGGTAGTGTAACGCGAAAAATGAGCATCCCGTTGCTGGCGGCAATTGCCCATCCCATTATCTGTATTGAGGAAGGCACCATTGACTTCGAGCTTGAAGTCAGCCAAAGCGAAGCCAGTTCAAGCAGCACAGAAGCAGAAGCCACTGTGGAAGCGTCCATTGGATGGGGTGTTTTCAAAGCAAAAATGACCGGTAAAGTTTCCCATAAATCGGAACAAACACGTTCATCAGATACCCGCGCAAAATATTCCATTCATACCCAGATTAAGCGTCAGGAACCCCCTGAAGCGCTACAACGTGTCATCGAATATCTGACCAACGCCAAAACAAAACCGGTTGCTGCGCAGTAATAGCATCGAATCCTGCGCGCAAGTGCAGTGCAATCTTTTATGCATGAGGCCGCAGCAGGCGGCCTCACTTTAGGAGCTGACTATGTCTTTGAAAAAATGGCTTCGCGGCGACACGGATAAACAACCCGAAAGCAAAGGTAATGATGCGGGACGGGAAAATAATCCGCCCCCATCTAGCCCAAATATGCCTGTTTCGCTTGAGGACATTACACGTGGAATGCAATACGCCGCGACAGCAGCGAACGAGCTTATCGCACAACAATATATGAAAGCGCTGGACCCGTTTTTTGAACCTGATGTCGACGGTTCGCTCATTCCTCGCACGGTCCAGTTGCAACTCGACGAACAACATTATTTCGAACTTCCCCTCGTGGCACTTTCCACACCTCGCGGCCTGATGTTGGAAAAAATGAAGGTCAATTTGACGATTCGTACCGAAAGTATACAAACGGCCACGACTGACTCGGGTGAGAATGAATTTGGCCGTTTTCATGTCAGTCTTTCACCTGCCAGCGACAACCAGGGTGGCCGCGATAGTCGACACGTTGATGTTGAAATGCAATTTACCGCCCTTCCACCACCAGAAAGCGTCATGCGCATCGTTGACGAATACACCAACAAAGTCGTTCCTCGTCCTAAAAATCAGGAGGCTCTATGACACTGAAACAGCCGGAAAGCACTGGCGAAAAAGGCGTGCAGCTGATTTGTCAGTTTGAAGGACTTAGACTCGAACGTTACCGAGATGCCGTCGGGTTATGGACCATCGGCTATGGCCATTTAATTCTGAAAGAAGAGATAAGCAAACTTGTCAAAATAACCACCGGTGAGGCCAAACAACTCTTGCGAAAAGATTTAAAACGGACTGAAGAGGGCGTGAAAAAAATGCTCTCAAGGTGCGTAACACAGAGCCAGTTCGATGCTCTGGTTTCTTTTTCATTTAACCTCGGCGTGGGTAATTTAAAAAAATCCACACTGCTAAAAAAAGTAAATGCAGGTGATATAAAAGCTGCGGCACTTCAATTCCAAAAATGGAACAAAGCCGGTGGAAAAGTATTATCTGGATTAACACGGCGACGTGAAGCAGAAATGAAATTATTCCTCAGTTAAATCTTGATGGCAGGATAAACCATGAACAGACCTTTATTTATGACTAAAACACTGGTGCTGATCACTGCAAGCGTAGCATCTTTATGTGCATTAGCTGAAACACCCGTATCCTGCGAGAATGAGATCGCAGAAACCAATAAGTTTTTAGTACAGCAAGGTGCAGCACCCATCAATAATGTTTCTGATCTCATCAATACCCTACACAGCCTCAATGTCAAAAAGAAACTTCCCGAAAAATATATCTCCTTAGGTACGGCACAAAAATTGGGTTGGTCGGGTAATGATAATGACACCCTCTGGGGGATCAAATCGACAAATGGGAAATGGATCGGTGGCGATTCCTTTCGCAATCAACAGTTGCCCGCTTCTGTCTCATGGCTCAGCGCCGACATTGATGTCGAGCGCGGTTATCGAGGTTACAAGAGGCTGATCTACAGTAATAGTGAACAGCAGCGATACCTCACGACCGACAATTCGCATCATTTTGTAGAACTGACTCCCTGCCAATAGTTGCTCTCACTCCATTCATCCCCCCTGATAAGGCAGGTCATTCAGGGGGATTATTCCGAGGAATAACCCATGACGGATAATTATCTCCCGACAATCATTAGCGAAGCATTATTAGCGTTTTCAGGTTTATTTGGTGGCGTGAGCATTTCTTTTTTTTGGCAACCACAGAGATTACACCAGCACAGTCGGTTTATTGCCGGTGTGATTTTTGGTGGTATCAGCATGGGTGCCGCCGTAGCATTAGGTGGGTTAACCGCCAGATGGTTAAAGATCGATCTTAATCAGGCAGATATCACTTTAGGCTTAGGTTATATACTAGGTGCATTGAGCAATGGGTTAATTGTCTGGATCGCTAACTTTTTCCGCCGACATGAGCAACAGGATATTTTTGACATCGCCAGTATCATTAAAAAAAAGGTGCGAGAGGAACCACTCAAGGCACTCGATATCAACGATAATAAAAACAATGGTGAATAATATGTTTACTTCCGTTGATGGTTGGATTTTGTTGCTTACAATCCTTGTCGACTTAGCCACTTCATTTATTATCTTATTTGGCGCATTTAGCCGCAGAATTCATGCATTACCGGTTTCCTGCAAAATTGGGCTTGCCGCGCTAGCATTTGGTTTGTTCTCTGAAAGTGGCTTGAATATTGATTTCATTTTGACCGGAGCAGATATTCTTAGTGATAGCCTGCCATTCTGGTTAATGCAGGATTTTGGCACTTTATTGGTTATTCTACATTTTTTCGTGATAAAAAGATAAAATACTAAAAAGGCGCAGCATCAGGCAACATATTGCGCCTTTTTTCATGGCAATCACAGTTAAAAACCTTGGGGGATTATAAAATTAATATTTAACTTGTAAAATACTTAAAATAAACCATCGCAGCTTGCGTTCGATTATGTACACGCAACCGATGAAATATACTTTCAAGATGCACTTTCACGGTCCCCGCACTAATGTTCAATTGTCGACTAATCTGCTTATTCGTTCCTCCATTAGCTAATAATCTCAGCACTTCCTGTTGACGCTGACTGAGCGTATTAACGTTGACCGGGTCGGTTCGCTGATTCCGGTTAATCACCGCATGATCAGGAAAACAAACAACCCCTGATAGCACCATGTTAAGAATTTGGCTTATGCTCTCAACCGGTAACTCTTTCGGTATGATTCCCTTCACATTGGGGCGTACGTAGTAGTTAAATATTTTGTTGGTATTTCTTCTTAGCATCACAACGATGGGTAGATCAGGCATATTTATTGTTAGTTCATTGATCCATTGTGAGCAGTCCATTTCTCCATCAATCATCACAACCGTTACAGGTGTTGAAGAAAGGAGCATTTTTACATCATCCAGGCTGTTTGTAGCAATAACGGTACATTCCGGCATGACTCGTTTCAACTCAGTCTTCATACCATGAATGTAGATCGGTAATTCATCGATCATCAAGATATTCATCTTAACCTGCCTTATGGTAATTTTGTTTTTCGATTTACTTCTCTCAGTAATTTTCAAACTTTAGTATGAGTGCTAATTCTAGGATAGTTGAAATTTATTTTGGCATAGGGCAAATGCCATATTCACAATAATTTATTTAAGCATTACTAAACCAATAAGAAGCAATAGCTTAATTATCATGCTTGAGTGATAGTCGCCTGCAATATTTCATAGGATCAACAGCATATTTTAATCAAGGGGAATAATATCTATTGTTAACTGGCATTAATCAATACACTTCGCACAACATCATCTCACACTAATTAAATAACCAATGAGGTTTTTATGACGATATTAACTATATTTTTTTGCGGTACTGGCTCTACTCGTTTCGATGATACCAATGCCAATTATTGCAAAGGTGAACTAGTTTCAACATTGGCTGCAAATAATGAAGGCAGAGAGTTTGCAGAATGGGTCATTATCGACGGTCCTGGTAGCGGTAATCTTCAGGATGACGAATTATGGGTAAAAAGTGGTGAACATTTCGATGTATCGGGAAAATTTCTTGGTCTAGGATGGCAAGAAAATATCCGCCACGCAATCGCCATCATGAAAGGCGAAGTCAATTGGCAGCGTGAGAAATTGACCGAAAAACAATATGAAACGCTTAAAAAAGCAGGTGTCCCTATTCAGGATGTTGAAGTAACTGGTTCATTCTTCTGGCGCCATTATGACTACGGCGATCGCAAAGTCACACAACAGCAACTTCAGCAACAGATCATCAAAATCTACCGCAAAGGACAGGTTTTACCCACACAGGTTAACCTTGTCGGCTGGAGTCGCGGTGGGATCAGCTGCCACATGCTCGCGAATGCCATGCTGCTGGATCCCCTTTTAAACACCATTCCGGTAAATATTTTCGCTATTGATCCTGTTCCTGGCCCACTCAATTTTGACAGCACCAAAACAACACTTGGGAAAAACGTGAAGGAATATGTCGCCTTTTACGCAAGGGATGAACGTTCGAAGGGTTTTACCTGCGTCATTCCTGAGACAGCAAAATCAACAGCCGTCCATGTGTTTCCGATGGCAGGTCGTCATGCCACACTGGTGGGTAATGCCGCTATCGACGGCGAAAAAGGTGCAAAACTGCTGAATGAGCCCGGAACAATTGTTCGTTACTTAGCCGAAACGTGTTTGCAAAAATGGGGGGTAAAACTGCGAAACACACTCAATCTGGATGAAAAGCTACTGCTTAAACTGCATCAAGGAATTAAAAAAAATGAAGACCTGTATCTCAAAATGCATGATTTGTCGTACTCCGTCCTTACCGAAAACGATCAGGGCGAGCGCTACGTCTCGTTGGGTCGTCAGGGGGTTCCCTACTCCGCAATCAGCGGAGGGATATACACGCCACATTCTGGACTCGCGTCCGACTACCTGAACGACACTACGCTGTATGACATTTTAAAATAGTCCTGACAGAATTCGTCCAACATGCGTTCCATGCTGGACGTTTTTTTAGGCTAGGACTCATCCAGATATTTCATCGCAACCCGCGAAGTCAGGCGCGTGATAAGTTCGTAAGCACTCACTTTCGTTATTTCAGCAATACGTTCAACCGGCAGCCCCTCGCCCCACAAAATGACCGGATCACCCGCTTTATCGGTGGATTCTGGGCCCAAGTCGACGCAAATCATGTCCATTGCCACGCGACCCACAATCGTTACTTCCCGGCCATTCACCAGCACCGGTGTGCCAGACGGCGCGGCACGCGGATAACCGTCCCCGTAGCCCATGGCAATTACGCCGAGCCGGGTGTCGCGCTCGCTGGACCAGGTACCGCCGTAGCCTACCGGTTCACCCGCTTTGTGCTCGCGCACGGCAATCAGGTTAGACGTCAGCGACATCACCGGTTTGAAGCCAAAATCGTCGGCCCAGGGCTTATTCTCGAGTGGCGATACGCCGTACAGGATGATCCCCGGACGCACCCAGTCAAAATGCGACTGTGGCCACAGCAGAATTCCACCGGATGCGGCAATTGACCGCTGCCCCGGTTTGGCTTCGGTGAAGGTCAGAAAAATATCGAGCTGCTGTTCGGTCGCACCGCACTCTGGCTCGTCCGCACGGGCAAAGTGGCTGACCACGTTCACCGGCTGGCGCACATTTTTGCACTGGCTCAGGCGCTGATAAAACGCATTCGCTTCTTCCGGGCGCACGCCCAGACGGTGCATGCCGGTATCCAGCTTCATCCAGACGGTGATCGGCTCAGGCAAATCAGCCTGCTCCAGCGCTTCCAGCTGTTCGGGATTATGCACCGCGGTGTGGAAACCCTGAGCGGAAATTAGCGGCAGATCGCTGGCATTGAAAAAACCTTCCAGCAGCAGGACCGGCTGGGTAATGCCGCCCTCGCGCAGATGCAGGGCCTCTTCCAGGCGGGCGACGCCAAAGGCATCGGCGTCGGGGAGCGTTCGCGCGGTCTCCAGAAGACCGTGTCCGTAAGCGTTCGCTTTCACGACCGCAACAAGCTTACTGGCGGGAGCCAGTTCGCGCAGGCGTTGCAGATTGTGTCGCAGAGCGCGGCGGTTAATGACTACAGTTGCCGCTTGCATTTGAATTCCTTAATTAGCGAATCTCCTAAATCATTCGTGTTGCGGGAAGGCGACAAGCCCGCGAGTCCCCGGGAGCTTAGTCAACTAAGCGACCGGGGCGAGCGAGCGCAGTCAACGCACCAGCAGCGCGAAGGATGACGGAGATTTATTCGTCGTCGTATTGCGGGCCCGCATAATTATCAAAACGCGACCACTGTCCGTTAAACGTCAGGCGTACGGTACCGATCGGGCCGTTACGCTGTTTACCCAGAATGATTTCGGCGATGCCTTTCAGGTCGCTGTTCTCGTGATAAACCTCATCACGGTAGATGAACATGATTAAGTCGGCATCCTGCTCGATGGAGCCGGATTCACGCAGGTCGGAGTTGACCGGTCGCTTATCGGCACGCTGCTCCAGGGAACGGTTAAGCTGCGACAGTGCCACCACCGGCACATGAAGCTCTTTCGCTAACGCCTTGAGAGAGCGTGAAATTTCGGCAATTTCCAGGGTTCGGTTATCCGACAACGACGGTACGCGCATCAGCTGCAGGTAGTCGATCATGATCAGGCCAATGCCGCCATGTTCGCGGGCGATACGGCGCGCGCGGGAGCGTACTTCCGTCGGCGTCAGGCCGGAGGAATCATCGATGTAGATATTACGCTTTTCGAGCAGAATGCCCATGGTGCCTGAAATCCGCGCCCAGTCTTCATCATCAAGCTGACCAGTACGAATACGCGTCTGATCGACGCGTGACAGCGATGCCAGGCAACGCATCATAATCTGTTCGGAGGGCATTTCGAGACTGAAGATAAGCACCGGCTTATCCTGCAACATCGCCGCGTTTTCGACGAGATTCATCGCAAATGTCGTTTTCCCCATCGACGGACGCGCCGCGACGATAATCAAATCTGATGGCTGCAAACCGGCGGTCTTTTTATTCAGATCGTCATAACCGGTGTTCACGCCCGTCACGCCATCGTGTGGCTGCTGGAAAAGCTGCTCGATACGCGCCACGGTGGCGTCGAGCACCTCGGCGATATTTTTAGGGCCTTCGTCTTTATTGGCACGGCTTTCCGCAATTTTGAACACCCGGCTTTCGGCCAAATCCAGCAGGTCTTCACTGGTACGGCCCTGGGGGTCAAAACCGGCTTCGGCGATTTCATTCGCCACCGAGATCATGTCACGCACAACCGCACGTTCGCGCACGATGTCCGCATAAGCGCTGATGTTCGCCGCACTTGGTGTATTTTTCGACAGTTCTGCCAGATAGGCAAACCCGCCGCAGGTATCCAGTTGCCCTTCCCGCTCAAGCGATTCCGCGAGCGTAATCAGGTCAATCGGGCTGCCTTTTTCCTGCAAACGCGCCATTTCGGTAAAAATATGGCGGTGCGGACGGGTATAAAAATCTTCTGCTACGACGCGTTCGGCGACGTCATCCCAGCGTTGGTTATCCAGCATTAAACCGCCCAACACCGACTGTTCCGCTTCAATCGAGTGCGGGGGTACTTTCAGCCCAGAGACCATTGGATCGCGGTCACGTGGCTCAGTCTGTTGTTTGTTGAAGGGTTTATTTCCTGCCATAGTGAATGGAGTTACCGGGTTAAAGAGTGGGTCGTAAGATTATCATATCTGATGCCTGATGCCCCTACTAAACGATATGTACGGAGGATGTATGGCAACGCGAATAGAATTTCAGCAGCACGGTGGGCCTGACGTAATCAACGCCGTGGAATTTACCCCAGTGGATCCGAAAGAGAACGAGATCCAGGTGGAAAATAAGGCCATCGGCATTAACTATATCGACACCTACATCCGCAGCGGGTTGTATCCGCCGCCCTCTTTGCCGAGCGGTCTGGGAACGGAAGCCGCAGGCGTGGTCAGCAAAGTCGGCAGCGGCGTGAGGCACATTAAAGTGGGTGACCGCGTGGTCTACGCCCAGTCATCGCTCGGCGCTTACAGCTCGGTCCACAACGTGCCTGCCGATAAAGCCGCCATTTTGCCCGCCGCGATTTCCTATGAGCAAGCCGCCGCCTCTTTCCTCAAAGGGCTGACGGTGTTCTACCTGCTGCGTAAAACCTATGAAATTAAGCCGAACGAACCGTTCCTGTTCCACGCGGCGGCTGGGGGCGTGGGGCTGATCGCCTGCCAGTGGGCGAAAGCCTTGGGGGCTCAGCTGATTGGTACCGTGGGCTCGGCGCAAAAGACGCAGCGCGCGTTACAGGCCGGCGCCTGGCAGGTGATTAACTATCGGGAAGAAAATCTGGTGGAGCGCGTTAAAGAGATAACGAACGGCAAAAAGCTGCGCGTGGTGTATGACTCGGTGGGAAAAGACACCTGGGAAGCATCACTCGATTGCCTGCAGCGGCGTGGACTGATGGTCAGCTTTGGTAATTCCTCCGGCGCAGTCACCGGCGTAAATCTGGGTATTCTGAATCAGAAAGGCTCGCTGTTCGCTACCCGCCCTTCCCTTCAGGGTTACATCACCACCCGCGAAGAGTTAGAGGAAGCCAGCAATGAGCTGTTTTCGCTGATCGCCAGCGGCGTGATTAAAGTAGACGTGGCCGATAGCCAGAAATTTGCGTTGCACGATGCGCAAAAAGCGCATGAAACGCTGGAAAGCCGGGCAACACAAGGGTCGAGTTTGCTGCTGCCGTAATTCTCATTGCCCTCCTAAATAATTCAGGCTGCAGAAAGGCGGCAAATGAGCGAATCCCCGGGAGCTTACATAAGTAAGTGACTGGGGTGGGAGAATGCAGGCAACGCGTCTGCAGCTTGAAGTATGACGGAGGAGAAATTATTAGGGCTTCCTTTGGGAAGCCCTTTTTTTATCGTTCGCTGTATGTAGGGTACAGCGCGATGAATTCGTTATCGCGCTAAGAATGACAGATTTATGACTTACTGCCTACGCTGCCTTTCTCAGGTTGTGACGCACACCGCAAACCCTTAATAGCGCCAGCGATCGTCACGTCGATACGCCGGGACTTTTGGCGTTTTGACCGCCCGGATAATCCACACCACGGCGACGGCAAGCAGCAGCCACGGCAACAATTTGATCATCAGGGCAAACAGGCCACCGACGAACATCAGTGCGGTCGCGACCACTATCGCTGCCAGAATGCCCAGCACGGAGACTCCGGTAACCAGCAACATTACAAAGAATCCGATGATAAATAACAGTTCCAGCATGGCTTTTCCCCTTAAAAAATAACCCACTGCCTTACCATTACAAAAATCATGCCAAAACATATTTCATTGATTTAAAACGAAAACGCCCCACAGAGTTCTGCGAGGCGTGGTCAATCAGACTAACTTTTAGTGTATTTCTTAACGCTTATTCGCCACCAGCTGGAGTGCCTGTTCGAGCACGTCGATATTGGCACCCGCTTTATGTGCGTTTTCACTGAGGTAGCGACGCCACTGGCGTGCGCCCGGAATGCCCTGGAACAGACCCAGCATGTGACGCGTCACGTGGCCGAGATAAGTGCCGTTGCTCAACTCTCGTTCGATGTAGGGATACATCGCGCGAACGACGTCTACTGGATCCGGATCGACGCCTTCAACACCATAAATTTCACGGTCGACTGACGCCAGAATACCCGGATTCTGATATGCCTCGCGGCCCACCATTACGCCGTCCATATGCTGCAAATGCGCGTTGGCTTCGGCCAGCGATTTGATGCCGCCATTAATCGACATCGTCAGATGCGGGAAGTCGCGCTTGAGCTGATAAACGCGCGGGTAATCCAACGGTGGAATTTCACGGTTTTCTTTCGGGCTGAGGCCAGAAAGCCAGGCTTTACGCGCGTGGATAATGAACATCTCGCATTCGCCGTTACCGGACACGGTGTTGATAAAATCACAGAGGAATTCGTAGCTGTCCTGGTCATCAATGCCGATGCGGGTTTTGACCGTCACCGGAATCGACACTACGTCACGCATCGCTTTAACGCTGTCGGCCACCAGCTGCGCATTGCCCATCAGGCAGGCGCCAAACATGCCGTTCTGTACGCGGTCAGACGGGCAGCCGACGTTGAGGTTAATTTCGTCGTAGCCGCGTTCTTCCGCAAGCTTCGCGCAATGCGCCAGTGCAGCCGGATCGCTACCGCCCAGCTGCAGAGCCAGCGGATGTTCCTCCTCGCTGTACGCCAGGTAATCGCCTTTGCCATGAATAATCGCCCCGGTGGTCACCATTTCGGTGTACAGCAGCATGTGACGGGACAACAGGCGCAGGAAGTAACGACAATGCCTGTCCGTCCAGTCGAGCATCGGTGCGATGGAGAAACGGTGCGCAGGATAAGCGGAGGATTGTGTTTCTGGCAGCATGGCGAAGTATTGAGCATCCGGTGGAAAATGGGGCGCTACTATAGCACAAAGAAAATGCGGAGGCGCATGGCCTCCGCGATTGTCAGAATGTCAGGCCTAACTGCACCCGCACCCCAAGTTTGGTCTTCGCCATACAGACCCATCAGGTCGACATACACCGTGCCCAGTGAGGTGAAGCCCACACCGGCGGTGAGCGTCAGCAAATCGGTATGCCACGACAAGCCCGCAGTCACCAACGGTCGGATTTGGTACGTGTCTTTGTAGTGGGTGGTCACGCCGCCGATATCGAACTTACGCGCAATGGCGATGACGTCATCGGAAGCAATCGCTCCTTTCCCCGACACGGTGGAATTCAGGTTTTTGGTTATCCGATCGCTACCGTTCAATTCGGGTGATTTGAGTTAAGGGGCGCGTGATAACGTTGAAATATGCGTCGCCCCTCACTATCTATAGAAGAGATTGTTATTTCCGTGAAGGTTTCCCGTCGTGTGGACCAAAAAACTGTGGTGGATGGTCCACCCATCGGTCCGGGCGGGTCGCGGCATACTCTGGATTCAGCGGATAATATATCCGGTTGTGCTTTTTATTCACTTCTCCGACGACCAGTAACTCCACCTCTTCCTCAGTATTATTGATGAAGGTGTGGCAGACACCGGTGCCTGACGGGAATCCCACGCTGTCGCCCGGTTCCAGCTGCCAGAGGTAGCCGTTGATCCACGCCTGAGGACGGCCTTCAATCACGTAGATAAACTCTTCTTCATCGCTTTCGGCGTGGGGATAGGAGGTGCGTCGGCCGGGTGAAAGCCGTTCATGGTGAATGCCAAGGCGCATCAGGCCCAGCTTGCGAGCCAACGGCGCGCCAACGGAAAACAGCTCTTTGCTATCGGGATAACCGGCGTTATCAGGCTCTTCCAGCTCGCGCCAGTGTCGAATACAGTCTGGTCTTTTCATGGTGTTCCCTCAGGTAGTGATGCGTCAGGTATAGCATACCCTGCAGGTTATCGGCGTTTCGGCCATAACATGATAAAGTAGGCGTTTACTTTACACCCGATTCGAGGCGCCTATGGACCAGACCACTCCACAAGACATGCTCGTGCAGGCCGAAAGGCTTTGCGCACAACGTGGCGTTCGTCTGACACCGCAACGCCTCGAAGTATTACGCCTGATGACGCTGCAGCAAGGTGCAATCAGTGCGTACGACCTGCTGGACCTGCTGAAAGTCAGTGAGCCGCAGGCGAAGCCGCCCACCGTTTATCGCGCGCTGGAGTTTTTACTCGAGCAAGGGTTTGTGCATAAGGTGGAATCGACCAATAGCTACGTGCTGTGCCATCTGTTTGATAAACCGTCGCATACGTCGGCGATGTTTATTTGCGATCGCTGTGGCGTGGTGAAGGAAGAAGCGGCTGACGGAGTGGAAGACATTATGCATACGCTGGCAGCCCGCATGGGTTTTGCGCTGCGTCATAATGTGATTGAGGCGCATGGGCTGTGCTCAGGATGTGTCGAAGTGGAAGCTTGCCGCACGCAGGACTGCTGCGGTCATGACCATACGATTCAAATCAAACGAAAACCTGGTCAGAAGTAAGCCCCCAGAAAAAAGAGTGGGCGGCCATAAGCCGCCCCGAGGGTTGTACTTCCTTGTACGCACGGGTAGTGCGTTTGGTTACCAGCGGTAATCGTTGCGGGTTTCCCAGTCTTTGACCTCGTCCTCGGCCTGATCTTTCGCGTATCCGTAACGTTCCTGGATTTTCCCGACCAGCTGGTCGCGCTTACCTTCGATAACCGTAAAGTCATCATCGGTGAGCTTACCCCATTTCTCTTTCACTTTACCTTTCAGCTGTTTCCAGTTGCCGCCGACTTCGTCTTTATTCATGATCTATTCCTCATCAGTTCGGTGGTGCAGAGTGAAGATACGTCGTCCGTTAACACCGTTTTCTGCTGGACGTGATAAAGAGTATAGGTAAGCATTTCGCCATCCGGGGATTATTCAGAATCTTTAACCACCGGGTGAAATTAAGCCGTTACGAAAACCAGGTTCCTTGTTGCCAGTGACGTCGCCAAATCCACGCCAGAGACAGCCCGCGCAGCGCCAGGAACACCGCCAGCGCCAGCCATAATCCGTGATTGCCCAACACCGGCACCGTCAACAGCGTGAGGGCAAAACCCGCAGCCGCCACCGCCATGCTGTTACGCATTTCCGCCCCGCGCGTCGCGCCGATAAACATGCCGTCGAGCAGATAACACCACACGCCGATCACCGGTAAAACCACCTGCCAGATAACGTAGCGATCGGCCAGCTCACGCAGTTGGGTAATCGATGTCAACATCGCGACGATGTGCTCCCCCGCCACGGAATAAATCAGCGCAAAGGCCAGAGCAACCATTCCGGACTGACGGCAGGCCGCTTTCCAGACGCCCAACAGCTGGCTGTCATCCCGCGCGCCGTAAGCCTGCCCGGAATGCGCTTCTACCGCATAGGCAAAACCATCCAGCGCGTAAGCGGTGAAGGTAAGCATCGTCATCAGCACCGCATTCACGGCGACGATATCGCTGCCCAGTCGCGCGCCAAATACCGTGAGCGCACCAAAACAGAGCTGCAGGAGCAGCGAGCGCAGCATGATGTCGCGATTCAACGCCAGCAGGCGGCGAATATTGCCTCGCCAGGACTCTTTGAGCATCTCCAGCGATATACCGCGCAGGTGCAGCACGCGCCGCACCATCAGCAAGCCAATGAAAAATGTCACGTATTCGGAACATGCCGTCGCCAACGCTGCGCCCTGCACGTTCATGTGCAGGCCCATCACCAGCCATAAATCGAGCACGATGTTTAAGACGTTGCCGACCACCAGCAAAATCACCGGCGCGCGCGCGTACTGTACACCGAGCAGCCAGCCGAGCAGAACCAGGTTTGCCAGGGACGCAGGAGCGCTTAACCAACGGATTTCGAGGAAACGCCGCGCCTGTTCCAGTACAGCATCGCTGCCGCCGACAATATGCAGCGCCAGGTCAATCAGAGGGGTGCGGAGCACGACAATCACCAGGCCCGCCCCCAGCGCCAGCAGCAAAGGCTGCACCAACGCGCGAGCAAGACGCATAGGGTCTTTAGCGCCGTAGGCTTGTGCGGTGAGGCCGGTGGTGCTCATGCGCAGGAATAACAACAGCATGAACAAGAAACTGGTCGCCATGGAACCGATCGCCACGCCGCCGAGATAAACAGGGCTGTCGAGATGACCGATGACCGCCGTATCCACCAGCCCCAACAGCGGCACGGTGATATTTGAGAAAATCATCGGCAGCGCGAGACGCCACAATGCCTTGTCTGCAGTGGTGAAGAGCGGCATGAGAAAACCTGTGATTGTGAATGGGTAAAACGAAGTGGCGCCAGAATAGCGCCACTCTTCCCGTCATAGCTTACGTGCTGATGTTCTGGCGATGTATGCCTGAACGCAACGTGAATTATTGAGGGTGTCTAAAGCTAATTATAGCCACTCGCCGTTGCGAATAACGCCAACCGCCAGCCCTTCGATGGAGAAGTTCTGCTGACGCAGATCGACTACAATCGGAGAAAATTCGCTGTTTTCAGGCAACAGCTCAACAGTGCTGCCCTGTTTTTTCAGGCGCTTAACCGTCACTTCATCGTCGATACGGGCGACAACAACCTGACCGTTACGCACATCCTGCGTTTTATGAACCGCGAGCAAATCCCCGTCGAGAATACCGATATCACGCATCGACATTCCGCTGACGCGCAGCAGGAAATCGGCGCTCGGCTTGAACATCGCCGGGTCGACCTGGTAGTGGCCTTCGATATGCTGCTGTGCCAGCAGGGGTTCACCTGCCGCAACACGCCCGATCAGCGGGATACCGGTTTCTTCTTCTACCAGAAGACGAATGCCGCGAGAGGCACCGGAAACAATCTCAAGAACGCCTTTACGTGCCAGCGCTTTCAAGTGCTCTTCAGCCGCGTTCGGGGAACGGAACCCCAAGCGCTGCGCGATTTCCGCACGCGTTGGCGGCATGCCCGTCTGGCTGATGTGATCCCGGATAAGATCGAACACCTCTTGCTGCCTGGTCGTTAACGCTTTCATTCCGCCCCCTGGGTGTATATACAGTTATGCTGTGAGTATATACAGTTAATGGCGAATTTGGAACCGCAAAACGCACAAAAAACCAGACGTTTGCGTAATTCTGCGGACGTTATCGATAATGCGACCACAACAGCGTTACCCAAGTGAGTAAGGCGACACCAATTGCCAGAAACACCGCGGCGGAACCCATATCTTTTGCACGGCCCGACAGTTCGTGGCGTTCCGTCCCTATGCGGTCAACCACCGCTTCAATCGCACTGTTGATAATTTCCACTATCATCACCAGAAGTACTGAACCAATCAGTAACACTCGGGTGATGGCATCCACATCTAACCAACAGGCGAGAATGATGGCGATAACGGCGGCAACGCCTTCCTGGCGAAAAGCGGCTTCGTTTTGCCAGGCGGCGCGAAAACCTTTCCAGGAGTAGCCTGCTGCTTTGAAGATTCGGGTTAACCCGGTGGTATCATTTGCCATCAAAAGAACCTTTTACATTATTTAGCATCAATGTCACTGCACGCCTGACGCGGTAGAACAGATATTCTGTGCACTTTCTGTTATCCTTGCGGCGCATTTGCATGATTAACCAGAGGCTTTACATCGTTTATGTCTGGCTGGCCACGAATTTACTACAAATTACTGAATTTACCATTAAGCGTGCTGGTAAAAAGTAAGTCTATCCCGGCAAATCCTGCTGAGGAACTGGGACTCGATACTTCACGCCCTATTATGTACGTTCTGCCGTATAACTCGAAGGCAGATCTGCTGACTTTACGCGCCCAATGTCTGACGCATGGTCTTCCGGACCCGCTTGAGCCGCTCGTAATCGACGGCACCGAGCTGCCGCGTTACGTGTTCATTCACGGCGGGCCGCGCGCGTTTACGTATTACACGCCGAAAGAAGAGTCTATCAAGCTGTTCCACAATTATCTGGATTTGCATCGCAGCAACCCAGAACTCGATGTGCAGATGGTGCCGGTGTCCGTGATGTTTGGGCGCTCCCCGGGCCGCGAAAAAGGCGAAGTAAACCCGCCGCTGCGCATGATGAATGGCTTCCAGAAATTATTTGCCGTGACCTGGCTCGGTCGCGACAGCTTCGTGCGTTTCTCTCCGTCCGTTTCGCTGCGCCGCATGGCCACCGAGCACGGCACCGATAAAATTATTGCACAGAAACTGGCACGTGTGGCACGAACGCACTTTGCCCGTCAGCGTCTGGCTGCCGTCGGCCCGCGTCTGCCTGCACGTCAGGACTTGTTCAACAAGCTGTTGGCGTCCAAAGCGATTGCGCGCGCGGTGGAAGACGAAGCGCGCAGCAAGAAAATTTCCCATGAGAAAGCGCAGCAAAACGCCGTCGCTTTGATGGAAGAGATTGCCGCGAATTTCTCTTACGAAATGATTCGCCTCACCGATCGCGTGCTGGGCTTCACCTGGAACCGTTTGTACCAGGGGATCAACGTTAATAACGCCGAGCGCGTGCGCCAGCTGGCTCACGACGGCCATGAAATTGTTTATGTGCCCTGCCACCGCAGCCACATGGACTACATGCTGCTGTCCTACGTGCTCTATCACCAAGGGCTGGTGCCGCCGCATATCGCCGCAGGCATCAACCTGAATTTCTGGCCAGCCGGCCCGATTTTCCGTCGTCTGGGCGCGTTCTTTATTCGTCGTACCTTCAAGGGCAACAAGCTCTATTCCACCGTGTTCCGTGAATACCTTGGCGAGCTGTTCAGCCGTGGTTACTCCGTAGAATACTTCGTGGAAGGCGGTCGTTCCCGTACCGGTCGTCTGCTGGACCCGAAAACAGGCACCCTGTCGATGACCATTCAAGCGATGCTGCGCGGCGGCACCCGACCTATCACCCTCGTACCGATCTACATCGGCTATGAGCACGTGATGGAGGTAGGGACTTACGCGAAAGAACTGCGGGGCGCGACCAAAGAGAAAGAGAGCCTGCCGCAGATGCTGCGCGGGTTAAGCAAGCTGCGCAATCTCGGCCAGGGTTACGTCAACTTTGGCGAGCCGTTGCCGCTGATGACCTACCTGAACCAGCACGTGCCGGAATGGCGTGAATCTATCGATCCGATTGAATCCATTCGCCCGGCATGGCTGACGCCAACGGTGAATAACATCGCCGAAGACCTGATGGTGCGCATTAACAACGCAGGCGCGGCTAACGCCATGAACCTGTGCTGTACCGCGCTGCTGGCGTCACGTCAACGCTCTCTGACCCGCGAACAGCTGACCGAACAGCTGGAATGCTACCTGCAGCTGATGCGCAATGTGCCCTACGCGGCGGATGCCACCGTGCCGTCGGTCACTGCCAGCGCGCTGATTGACCACGCGTTGCAGATGAACAAATTCGAAGTCGAGAAAGACACCATCGGCGATATCATCATTCTGCCGCGCGAGCAGGCAGTGCTGATGACGTACTATCGCAACAACATCACCCATATGCTGATGATTCCGTCCCTGTTGGCGGCTATCGTGACGCAGCATCGCACTATCTCGCGCACCGAGATGGTCCGTCATGTGGAGATGCTGTATCCGATGCTGAAATCCGAACTGTTCCTGCGCTGGGAAAAGGAAGAGTTGGCGGGCGTTATTGACGAGCTGCTGGCAGAAATGCAGCGTCAGGAGCTGGTGACTATTGAGAACGACGATGTTCGCATTAATCCGTCGCACTCCCGTACCCTGCAGCTGTTGGCCGCCGGGGCGCGTGAAACGCTGCAACGTTATGCGATAACCTTCTGGCTGCTGAGCGCGAATCCGTCCATCAACCGTAGCACGCTTGAAAAAGAGAGCCGTACCGTGGCTCAGCGTCTGTCGGTGCTGCACGGCATCAACGCGCCGGAGTTCTTCGACAAAGCGGTGTTCAGTACTCTGGTGCTAACCCTGCGTGACGAAGGCTACATCAGCGACAGTGGCGATGCCGAACCGGCTGAGACAATGAAAATCTATCAGCTGCTGGCCGAACTGCTGGCACCGGATGTCCGTCTGACTATCGAGAGCGCCAGTCAGGACGCTTGATATCAGCGCATAAAAAAAGCCGGAGCAATGTGAGTTGCTCCGGCTTTTTTGTTTTTGTTACCGGGTGATCATGCCCGGCGGCGCTGCGCTTGCACGGGCCTACAGGGTTAAACCATATAACTCATCGCCAGGCCGATAAACAGTACCAGCCCCACGTAGTTATTGTTCAAAAACGCCTTGAAACAGGCATCACGGTCACGGTCTTTAATCAATTTTTGCTGGTAAACGAACAGCGCACCGGCGACAAATATCGACCAGTAGAACGCCCAATTTAAGCCGCTCATCCAGCCCACGGCGGCCATCAGCGCCAGTACGGCCACCTGCAAAATACCGATAATCAGTTTGTCCTGTTTACCGAACAAAATGGCCGTTGATTTCACGCCAATCTTCAGGTCGTCGTCTCTGTCGACCATCGCGTACTGGGTGTCGTACGCCACGGCCCAGCAAATATTGGCGAGGAACATCAGCCAGCAACTCAGGGGCAGTGATTCACTCACAGCGGCATAAGCCATCGGAATCGACCAGCCAAAGGCCGCGCCCAGCACCACCTGCGGCAGATGGGTGTAGCGCTTCATAAATGGATACACCCACGCCAGCGCCAGCCCTGCCACCGACAGCAGAATAGTCATCTTATTGAGCGTCAGTACCAGCAAGAACGAGAGCACCACCAGCACGATAAACAGCGTACGCGCCCCTTTTTCACTCACATCACCGCTGGGTAGCGGGCGATGCGCAGTGCGCTTAACATGTCCGTCAATTTTGCGGTCCGCGTAATCATTCACTACACAACCGGCGGCGCGCATCAGCCAGACGCCCGCCACAAACACCGCGAGGATCCACAGCGGCGGCACGCCAGGCATCGCCACCCACAGCGCCCATAACGTCGGCCAAAGCAGCAGCAGCGAGCCGATTGGCTTATCAATTCTCATCAGACGGCTATAAGCCTGCAGCTTATTCTGCGTCAGACTCCTCTCCATAATTCACTTCCTCTCAGTACAGCGGCGACGCAGGCAGAAACAGCTCGGTTAACAGCAGCGGTTTTCCGCTCAGCCGGAGACGGGAACGACGCCCCCACAGCTCTGCATCTTTACCAATTTCAATAAAATCACGGGTTAAAGTGGATGACGTAAACAGATAGCGTCCCAGCGGCGTTTTGCCCAGCTGTTGCAGCTGTAGCTCGGGCCCGCTCAGGGTGGATTCCGGGACCACCGTGCGCCCGGCAAGCCAGGGTTCACCGTCAGCACACAGCAAAATTTCACGCAGCCAGTAGCGCGCTTCAACAGGCAGCAATGCCTGCTCTGCAATAATCTCATCCTGACCGACAAAACCTTCGCGGATAAGCGTCACAGTGACACGCTTGCCCTGCTGTTCGAAGCGTTTGGTCATGGAATCTTCCAGCAGCAACCAGTCAAGCTGTGCCGCATCGAGTTCCGGAAGGGTGGTGTAATAGCGTAGCGCACGCAGTTGCGCCAGCGCAGGGTGTGACATACCAGGCTCTCCGATACATAACTTATCGGCATTGTATCGTAGAAAAGGGTTCGCGGGAGGAAGAAACGACAATATACGAGCGGCAACGCAACAGCCATGCAACGCCAGAAAAAACGGTGCGCCCAAAAGGACGCACCGAATGGCCTGGGCCAAAGATCAGCAATGTGGGGAGACGGTCACCCCTTGCCTTTTACACTACTGATAAAGGTTGAACGGGCCGAAGTCGAACCGAGGCGCTCGGCTTCGTTTAACAGTTTCAGGGCCTTGTCGATGTTGCCCTCGTTAACGGCCTGTTTAATCGCGGTATTGAAATAGCTTTCGGTGTCATTCAGAACCGGCTCGCTCTTCGCAGCGGGTGCAGTCGATGCCGCTGAAGCCGCAACCGGAGCCGCAACAACCGCTGCCGTTGCAGGTGCCGTGGCAGGCGCTGCGTACACTGGTGCCGCCGTGTTACCCACAGTGACAGCACCAGGGCCGGAAGAGCCAAACAGTGGGCCGACCAGCACGCTTGAAGCGGAGGACGTTTTCACTTTCAGCTTCAGGGTGCCTTCGGTCGCGTGGCGCGCAACGGGGTCCGGAATATCCGGCACCGCGTTGCCAATACCTTTGGCATACGCTTTCGCCGGGTCAATCAGCGTGGTGGTCTGCTGCAAATCTTGCGGCGTGGTGAACACCAGCACGTAAATTTTCTGCTGCCCTAACGCAGGCGTCAGGCGCATTACCCCTTCCAGGCGGTCGGCACTCATTACACCGGGTTCTTGGTAGGTGAAATAGCTGCTTGGGAAGAACGCTGATGGCGTCATGTTCTGATCCAGGATCAGCACGTTCGGCGCATAAACGTGGGTTTGTTTGTTCACTTCGCTGGTGAGGGTAATGTTCAGTTCACCAATGTTAGCCGGGACGCTATAGGCCGCCACCGGGCCGGTAATGCCAGGCACGTTCAGTTGCTGCCCGCCCCCGGCGAGATCGGTACTTTGGGTTTTGGACAGATCTACCGGGGTCCAGACCAACTGTTGTAAGGCCGATGCCGGGATAGTCGGGGCGGCAGTGGTATTCTGCGGCACGAAATTGACGTCAGCGAAACTGACTGCCGGTACGCTTGCCAGCAGGCCAGCGGAGAGGCATAGCGCGATGAGACTTTTGTTCATTTTCATTTTAATGACCTCAAAAACAGGGCTCAGCGGTAGCCAGGCAATAGCGCGCTGAGTCTAAAACAGAGGGGCTTTCGCCCCTCTTTCTGTGGCATAACAGTGGGTTAACTTAACTGCACATTACCACCAGATTTCCATCTGGGCACCGAAGCTAAATTCGCTGTCGTCGCCACGGCCCATGCCAGCGGTCTGCATACCGAAGTTAGAATTGTAATCGGTGTTATTGGTCGCCGGGCTACCGCCAGTGTCATAACCCCAGTTTTCATCCCACTTCGCATAGGTTGCGAACACACGCAGTGCCGGACGGGACCAGATGCTGTCGCCCGCCTGCCATTGTTGCGCGAGGGTAATTTTGTACTGATTGTTGGTGTCGCCGGTGTTCTGGGATTTGACGTTGTCGTAGCCCACTTCCAGCAAGGTACTCATGATAGGCGTCCATTTGTACATTGGACGGATACCCACGGTATACCATTTGGTCCCGTTGTTGTTATCCCAGTCGATGTCCTGGTACATACCGACGTACATCAGGTCCCAGTCATCGCCAAGGGAGATTGCACCGTGGTCGAGAACACGCAGCAGGTGACCGTCGTTGTTGATGCCGTAAGCATACAGTTTGCCGCTTTCGTCGTTACCGACACCGACACCTGCGCCCTGAGACAACCCTTTACCCTGTGAGGTCATAGAGTCAGTGGCGTACTGAACCACGAATTTGTTAAAGCCCTTCAGCATGCTCTGGGTATGTTCCGCAGTGAACATCCAGCCATCTTTTTGCGCTTTCGGCTGCAGGTAGTAATCGTCATTGACGTTGGTGTGACCGTAGTCAACACCCAGCTCCAGAGTACCGCCTGGGTTGATTTCCATCTGGCCCAAACGGACGTCATACACATCGTTAGCCGTGTCGGTGGTGTAATCACGCAGGTTGTTACTGGAGAAGGTTGAGGTACCACCCGCTTCCGTTGAACGGGTTGCTGCGAAGGAGAGTTTACCGATGCCCACATCCACGTTTTCCAGACCCGCGCCCGGACCGGAGATATCCCAGTAGTAGAAGTCGATCATGTGAACGTCATGACGCTGATAGAAACGCTTACCGGCCCAGATGGTGGAACCTGGCAGTGCGTCGATCAGGTTTTTACCCTGCACGTTGGCTTCACGGAACGCCGGGTCAGTCGCTTCCCAGTCGTTCTGCTGTGCTACGGAATAAGCCACGTTAGTGTCGAAGTAGAAGCTCTTATCGCCCTCTTTCCACACTTCCTGGCCAAATTTCAGCTCGGCGTACGTTTCACATTCGTTACCGAGACGATATTTACTTTGTGCACCCGTTGCCTGGAAACACTGTTGTGCGCCGCCTTTACCGGACCAGCCGATACCCGAACGGGCATAACCTTTAAAATCTACGGCGCCCGCGTGCGCAGACAAAATGCCTGCAGTCACGGCGATTGCCACTGGAAGTTTGCGCAGAGTAATCATCATTCTATCTCCTGAGACCATTGCTTTTCTTTTGTTATGGGATTTAAACGCCCGGTTCTTTGTGCAGCCGACGACATGCAGAGCCATCCTCACGGAACAGATGGCAACGCTCTGGCGGCAGACCGATAGCGAATTTGGCTCCCTCTTCTACCAACACCACGTCATTCTGGCGGTACACCAGGTTCTGACGGATGGCGGGGATCTGGATATGAATTTGCGTTTCGTGACCCAGTTGCTCGACGACCTGGACGTCCCCTTCGAGGGTGACATCGGCGATGTCACTCGGTAGAAGATGCTCAGGACGAATACCTAACGACATATTGGCGCCGACCTGCACGCCGGTACTTTCAACCGGCAGCCAGATTTGCTGACGGTTAGGCAGTTCCACCTGCACCTGCTCAATGGCGGTAGCAGTGACTTTCACCGGCAGGAAGTTCATCTTCGGCGAGCCAATAAAGCCCGCGACAAAGCGATCGGCCGGGTAGTGATAGAGTTCCAGCGGCTTGCCAATCTGCGCCACGCGTCCGGCATCCAGCACCACGATTTTGTCGGCGAGAGTCATCGCTTCGACCTGATCGTGGGTGACGTAAATCATCGTGCGGCCCAGACGCTTGTGCAGACGGGAAATCTCAATGCGCATCTGTACGCGCAGCGCAGCGTCGAGGTTCGACAGCGGCTCATCGAGCAGGAACACGCGCGGTTCGGCCACCAGCGTACGGCCAATGGCCACACGCTGACGCTGACCGCCGGAAAGCGCTTTCGGTTTACGCTCCAGAAGGTGAGCCAGCTGCAGCACTTCGGCCACCTGAGTCACGCGCTGGTTAATGACGTCTTTCTTTGCCCCGGCTAACTTGAGGCCGAAAGACATGTTTTCTGCAACAGAGAGATGGGGGTACAACGCGTAGGACTGGAACACCATGCCGATACCGCGTTCAGCAGGCGGCGTTTCGTTCATGCGTTTATCACCAATCAGCAGTTCCCCGCTGGTGATGGTTTCCAGTCCGGCGATCATGCGCAGCAGCGTAGATTTGCCGCAGCCCGATGGCCCGACAAACACCACAAACTCCCCCTCATGGATGTCGAGATTGATGTCTTTCGACACCACCACGTCACCCCAGGCTTTCGTTACGTTTCGCAGCTGTACGCTCGCCATCCCCTTCTCCCTTCGTTACAACCGGTCACTAAAAGAAACATTCATCTGCGGCTGACTATGCGCGACCAATAACTTTCGTGAATCCTCCACCCTTGAGTTTTTCATGGGGGAGGAGGTGGGAGGATGAGAAGAATGCACCTGACCCCGCGCACGGCGTGGCCTGGCTAAAATCGTGATGGGTACGGCAAAAATCAGCGTCATTTTGTGTGCGCCAGAACCCATAACTTAAAATTATGTAACAGAGATCACATAAACGAGGGGTGGGGCGTAGGGTCGGGGAGGATGGAAAGAGGTTGCTAAGAAAGGAAACTCAGCGTTGTAAAAGCCACCAGGCGTATCCACGAGTACATCACCAAATAGGACGGGATATATGAAAATCAAAACTGGCGCACGCATCCTCGCGCTGTCTGCACTGACCACGATGATGTTTTCCGCCTCTGCCTTCGCCAAAATCGAAGAAGGTAAGCTGGTTATCTGGATCAATGGCGATAAAGGCTATAACGGCCTTGCTGAAGTCGGTAAGAAATTCGAGAAAGACACCGGCATCAAAGTGACCATTGAGCACCCGGATAAACTGGAAGAGAAATACCCGCAGGTTGCCGCCACTGGCGATGGCCCGGACATCATCTTCTGGGCGCATGACCGTTTTGGTGGCTACGCGCAGTCTGGTTTGCTGGCTGAAGTGACCCCAGATAAAGCGTTCCAGGACAAGCTGTACCCGTTCACCTGGGATGCCGTGCGTTACAACGGCAAGCTGATTGCCTACCCAATCGCGGTAGAAGCGCTGTCGCTTATCTATAACAAAGACCTGGTGCCTAACCCGCCGAAGACCTGGGAAGAGATCCCGGCGCTGGATAAAGAACTGAAAGCGAAGGGTAAATCTGCGCTGATGTTCAACCTGCAAGAGCCGTACTTCACCTGGCCACTGATTGCCGCCGACGGCGGTTACGCGTTCAAGTTTGAAAACGGCAAATATGACGTTAAAGACGTGGGCGTTGATAGCCCTAGCGCGAAAGCAGGTTTGACCTTCCTGGTTGACCTTATCAAGAACAAACACATGAACGCCGACACCGATTACTCCATCGCAGAAGCTGCCTTCAACAAAGGCGAAACTGCGATGACCATCAACGGTCCGTGGGCGTGGTCGAACATCGACAAGAGCAAAATCAACTACGGCGTCACCATGCTGCCGACCTTTAAAGGCAAAGCGTCTAAACCGTTCGTGGGCGTGCTGAGCGCGGGCATCAACGCTGCCAGCCCGAATAAAGAACTGGCGAAAGAGTTTCTCGAAAACTACCTGCTGACCAACGACGGTCTGGCGGAAGTGAACAAGGATAAACCGCTGGGTGCCGTTGCGCTGAAATCCTACCAGGAACAGCTGGAAAAAGATCCACGCATCGCCGCCACTATGGCCAACGCCCAGAAAGGCGAAATCATGCCTAACATCCCGCAGATGGCTGCCTTCTGGTACGCCACCCGCACCGCGGTTATCAACGCGGCCAGCGGACGTCAGACCGTAGACGCTGCACTGAAAGATGCTCAGGGACGTATTACTAAGTAAGTCATAAGGCACGAAATGTAGGCCTGATAAGCGAAGCGTCATCAGGCGCTGTTGCCGGATGGCGACGCAAAGCGTCTTATCCGGCCTACACGTTTTCACAGCTGTAGAGGAATAGACCCCATGGATGCCGTTAAAAAGAGTCACTGGTGGCAAAGCGAAACGCTGAAGTGGTCCGTTGTCGGGCTGCTGGGCCTGCTGGTTGGCTACCTTGTTGTTTTAATGTACGCCCAGGGGGAGTACCTGTTCGCCATCATGACGCTGATTTTAAGCTCTGCTGGCCTGTATATTTTCGCCAATCGTAAAGCCTACGCGTGGCGCTATGTTTATCCTGGCATGGCCGGCATGGGGCTGTTCGTCCTGTTCCCGCTTATCTGCACCATCGCCATCGCGTTCACGAACTACAGCAGCACCAACCAGCTGACCCAGGAACGCGCACAGCAGGTGTTGATGGACCGTTCTTATCAGGCGGGCAAAACCTATAACTTCGGGTTATACCCGGCGGGCGATGCGTGGAAGCTGGCGCTGACCGACGGTGACAGCGGTAAAAATTACGTCTCCGACGCCTTCAAATTTGGCGAAGAGCAAAAAATCACCCTGAAAGAAGCCGATGCGCTGCCGGAAGGTGAACGTGGCAACCTGCGCGTCATCACTCAAAATCGTCAGGCGCTGAATCAGCTGACCGCGATTCTGCCGGATGACAGCAAAGTGATCATGAGTTCTCTGCGCCAGTTCTCCGGCACCCGCCCGCTCTATACCGAAGGGCAAAACGGCGAGCTGACCAACAACCAGAGCGGCGTGAAATATCGCCCCAATAACCAGGTTGGCTTTTATCAGGCGGTCAACGCCGACGGTAACTGGGGCGATGAAAAGCTGAGCCCGGGCTACACCGTCAGCATCGGCTGGGATAACTTCACCCGCGTCTTCACCGACGAAGGCATTCAGAAACCGTTCTTCGCCATCTTCGTGTGGACCGTGATTTTCTCGGTGCTGACCGTACTGCTGACCGTAGCCGTGGGCATGGTGCTGGCCTGCGTGGTGCAGTGGGAATCGTTGAAAGGGAAAGCCGTTTACCGCGTGCTGCTGATTCTGCCATACGCCGTGCCGTCGTTTATCTCGATCCTTATCTTCAAAGGTCTGTTCAACCAGAGCTTTGGTGAAATTAACATGATGCTGAGCGCGCTGTTTGGCATCAAACCGGCGTGGTTCAGCGACCCAACCACCGCGCGCTCGATGATTATCATCGTCAACACCTGGCTCGGTTATCCGTACATGATGATCCTGTGCATGGGGCTGCTGAAGGCGATTCCGGACGATTTATACGAAGCCTCGGCGATGGATGGCGCAGGCCCGTTCCAGAACTTCTTTAAGATTACGCTGCCGCTGCTGATCAAGCCGCTGACGCCGTTGATGATCGCCAGCTTTGCCTTTAACTTTAACAACTTCGTGCTTATCCAGCTGTTGACCAACGGTGGCCCGGACAGGCTCGGCACCACCACTCCGGCGGGCTATACCGACCTGTTGGTGAGCTACACCTACCGTATCGCCTTTGAAGGCGGCGGCGGTCAGGACTTCGGTCTGGCGGCGGCGATTGCCACGCTGATCTTCCTGTTGGTAGGGGCGCTTGCGATTATCAACCTCAAAGCCACGCGCATGAAATTCGATTAAGCCTAAAAGACCAGGCGTTATTGGCGCAGCCAGTTTGAACATGGACTGCGCGGAAAAACCGGAGCGTACACGTAGTACGTGAGGATTTTGAGCACAGCTCAGGTTCAAAATGGCAAGTAAAATAGCCTGGAGCGGTGTTAAGGAGAGATTCATTTTATGGCTATGGTTCAACCGAAATCTCAAAAGCTGCGTTTATTCACCACGCACCTGTTGCTACTGATTTTCATCGCCACAATCATGTTCCCGCTGCTGATGGTTATCGCCATTTCGCTGCGCGAAGGTAACTTCGCCACCGGCAGCCTGATCCCGGACCAGATATCCTGGGAGCACTGGAAGCTGGCGCTGGGCTTTAGCGTCGAGCACGCCGATGGCCGCGTCACGCCGCCGCCGTTCCCGGTGCTGCTGTGGCTGTGGAACTCGATCAAAATTGCGGGCATCACCGCGGTCGGTATCGTGGCGCTTTCCACCACCTGTGCTTACGCCTTCGCCCGTATGAAGTTTCCGGGCAAAGCGACGCTGTTGAAAAGTATGCTGATTTTCCAGATGTTCCCGGCGGTGCTGTCACTGGTCGCGCTGTATGCCCTGTTCGACCGCCTCGGCCAGTACATTCCGTTCATCGGCCTGAATACCCACGGCGGCGTTATCTTCGCCTACATGGGCGGCATCGCGCTGCACGTCTGGACCATCAAAGGCTACTTCGAAACCATCGACGGTTCGCTGGAAGAAGCCGCCGCACTGGACGGTGCCACGCCGTGGCAGGCGTTCCGCCTGGTGCTGTTGCCGCTGTCCGTGCCGATTCTGGCGGTGGTCTTTATTCTGTCGTTCATCGCCGCCATCACCGAAGTGCCGGTTGCTTCCTTGCTGCTGCGCGACGTGAACAGTTACACCCTGGCCGTTGGGATGCAGCAATATCTCAACCCGCAAAACTACCTGTGGGGCGACTTTGCCGCGGCGGCTGTGTTGTCCGCTATCCCTATCACGCTGGTGTTCCTGCTGGCCCAGCGCTGGCTGGTTAATGGCCTGACGGCGGGCGGAGTGAAAGGTTAAGTTTCATTGTTATACCTGCCCTAAAGATTTCGGGTTAGGGCAGTGCCACTGTAATGCCACTGTTATCCTCAATTTGTACTTGTGACTGTTGATTTGGCGCTCTCTGGAGCGCCATTTTTTTATTCACGTTTCAGGCGTTTTGAGTTGCACAGCCAAAGGGTGATAACCAGCAGCAGGATCGCCGCGGAGTAGATCAGGACATCGAGTGGGGATTTATGATCAACGATGATCAGCCGCACGATGGCGGTGATCCCGATGTAGACGAAGTAGCGCAGCGGGAAGTGAAAGCCGGACTGAAAGTATTTCACTATCAGCGCGATAAATTCAAAATAGAGAAAGTAAACCACCAGCCCTTCCACCAACTCGTACTTGCTGGTTTGTTCCGGGGCGAACAGGACATCGGCCAGATGGAGCGTTTCTTTGCCGAGGAAAACCACCAGGATCAGGCCCAGGCTGAGCAAACCCAGATTCAACACGGTCTGCAAAACGGTGGAGATAAATTCAACGCGTGGACGAGTCAGCGATGTCATACAGCTTCTCCTTCGTTCGTTGTGGCGAACCCCTTGTATAACGCAAAAATGTGACGGAGATCTACATTTTTTGTTTATATTTCGCGCAGGTCACCATCGAGAATTATACCCGGACGAAGTCAGTCTCAAAGTTAAAAGTGTGCCAGAGGTGACGCGCGCAGGAATACTCGAACAATTTACCGTTATCAAGAAAAGCGGTTTGATCCACTTGCACCAACACCGTGGGGCCACTCAAAGCCAGCCATTCAATTTCTTGCTCACTGGCCTGTACACCACTAATATTCATGTGTGCACTGTGCACCGTGAAACCCAGTTCACCAGTGATATAGCGATAAATGGATTGCCTGACATGGCCCAGGTTAAGCTGCGGGATTAAGGCGATTGGCATCCAAGTGTATTCAATAATCGAGGGAATGCCATCGATTACCCGCACACGATTAATTTCATACACCAGCTCGCCAGTTGGCATTAACAGTTTCCGGGCAATGTCCTCACTGGCGGGCACAGCAGTAAAGCACTGAACTCGCGTTTCAAGTGTTTTACCAGACCATGCACAGCGTTCAGCGGTACCCAGCAAATGCGAATTACTGGCAGCAGAAGCCAGACGTTTCACAAAAGAACCCAGTCCGCGCTTGCGAAGTACCAGGCCTTCCCTGACCAGTAAATCCAGCGCCTTGGCCACGGTTAATTCGCTACAGGCAAATTCCAGAGCCAATTTTGATCCTTCGGGGAGCTTCTTATCCGGAGCATATATCCCGGAGACAATTCGTCGCCGGACTTCCTGATATATTTCCATATACTTAGGCATAACCCACTCCGCAAACGGCCCCAGATCGGGGCCGGAATCTGTTGATTAACGTGATAGGGACGCGGCCATCCGAACCCAGGTGTGTCGACGCCCCCGAATGGCCATGGAGAGCGCGTTTACCGCTTCAGGACTGGCCATGCCTGCAACACCCGCATCACCAAAGTTATGCATATCACTACCACAACGTTTGCTGGCGAGGCCAATTTCGCGAACCGTAGCACAATCAGCGCCTTCCTGACTACTGCTCAGGGTGGTGATCGCCAGACCCTGCTGCTGTTGTATAACGTCAACAATGGCGGCGACTTTCGCTTCTGATGCCCCGCGACATCCGGCCGGTGCAGGGAAAATGACGCCATGCGCACCTGCTGCGATAAACGCGGCATACTCCTGCGGCAGAGCCAGACCCGCAGTACAGAATTTTGCCACCAGGATCATTTTGTCGGTCTGCTGGCCAGCCGCCGCGATGGCGTCACACATTCTGTCCAGCGTGACACCGGGTTTGTCATACCCCGTGAGGCAGAAAAAGTCGGCATGTTGGACTGCCGCCAGGTTGGCCTCGCTAAAGACATTCGCGCCGGCAGGCGCTGATGGGTCCAGGACTTCCAGACTGACGCCGACTAACCGGCCGGTCAGTTTTTTCATCTGAGTAATCGCATTTTCGCCGAAGCGGGAATGTCCACCGGTGACCACGGGCTGCTGACAATTCAATCCTTTCAACAGGAGCAAGTCGGCACCAAAGGCACACAGCAGCTCCGCATTACTGACTTCGGCAAAAAGCGCAGGCGCTTCGGCAGCTACCTCCGCCATAATGACTCGCCCTTCGCATGCAGCAATCGCATCGCGCAAAAGCGGCCCGGTAACGGATTGCTGAAAATCACTGGCACGACAATTCAAAATACGTTGCATAAAGACTCCTTAGTCCAGGGTGACAGTGGCGGGGGACGGTTGCCGGAAGGCCGTTTCGAGGATCTCCAGATTGGTGAGCGCTTCTTCTTCACTGACATAGTTGGCCGTTCCGAGGGTCAGTGTTTCATAAAGCGCATCGTAGACCCGGCCGTAATCTCCTGGCACGGCAGGCAACCTTTCGCACACAATCTCCCCCTGTTCATTTTCATATTCCAGCAATGACATTTGTTCATCCGCTCCAAATCCAGCATCACCCGGCATCACACCGGCTTTGAGGCTGGCCTCCTGCTTATCAATGCCGTAACGAATAAAAGAGCCCCGGCTGCCGTGAACAATAAATTTGGGGTAGTCAATTTTCACCAGATGACTGGTTTTAACGATAGCTTTGCAATGGCCATAATAGAGCTGGGTTTCAAAGGTATCGTCGGGGTTTGCCGGATTGCGTAAGCTGCGCAAGTGGTAACTCACCTGCCGGGGTCGCCCGAGGAGGGATATCATTTGATCGAGGGTATGCACTCCCAGACCATAAAATGCGCCATTAAAATGGCTGTCCGGCTGGGCTTCCGTCTGCGGACGGAAGTAATCAAAATGGCTTTCTATCTCAATGAGTTCGCCCAGCTTGCCGCTGTCTATGGCCTGCTTCATGGTCAGAAAACAGCTGTCAAAACGGCGATTCTGGAAAGGAGAAACCGTCAGCCCCTTGCTTCGCGCGAGCTCAAACAGCGTTTTGGCCTCCTCCAGGGTCGTGGTAAAAGGCTTTTCGACCAGCACATTCTTGCCGTGCTCAAGACATTGCCTGGCGTAATGAAAATGGCTATCCGGAGGAGTACAGACCACCACCAGAGCAATGCTTTCATCCTGCAAAATATCCTCTAATGACGAAGTAAATTCGATGCCCTGATAAAGAGCAGCGGTTTCTGTTTCCGGCTTACGGTGACGGTTAAAAATACGTTTAACGTTAAATTTATCCTTACGCTTGAGCACATAAGGTAAATGATAACGGCTGGCGCTTTTACCAAAGCCAATATACGCGGTGTTAATCATCATTTTTATCCTGGTTAAAATATATGAGTGTTGAGCGAACGGCGGATTCCCCGTCCAGTCGACTGAAATAAGTGGCATCCAGCGGCACAACCGGGCAGTGATGCTTGATCTCCTCGGTTACCGATTCCCGCATATAAACGATTTGTGGCCCGAGTAATATCAGGTCAGCTTTCGGGTATTCCTCAGCTAATCGGCCAAAATTGATAGCGTAGATGTTGAGCGTGCAGCCTTTGCCTCGAGCAAAATTGCGCATTTTAGTGGCCATTATTGATGTGGACATTCCTTCATTGCACATCAGAATGATGGTTTTATTGTTCAACACAGACAGGTCATGCAGCGGTTCTTCAACTGAGACAGGCATATCTTTGCCACTCTCGATCTTGTCTCTTTCCACCCGACCTATCTCCGCTACCATTTTTTCGTTCTGAGATTTAATCAATGACTTCTCATAAGCCATTAAAAACGGCAGATAAGCAAAAACGCCAATAGCAAGCAGGATCAGTTGCAGGAGAACATTGCGAAAATCACCGCCAGATCCTAACCAACCAGAGAGCAATGGCGGCACAGACCACGGGACATAGGCCACTATTTTTGAAACCATTCCCCAGGAGGTCGCGAAATACGCAATGATGAAGTTAATTTGCGGATAAATGATAAAGGGGACCATCAGCAGCGGATTATAAAGAACCGGAAAACCGAAGATCACCGGTTCATTAATATTAAATAGCCCAGGTGCAATTACGGTACGGGAAAATTTACGATGGCTGGCAAATTTGCTGCGGACAAAAATCGCCAACAACAATGCCAGGGTGCCTCCGGTTCCACCCATATGGCCGTACAAATCGCGGAATGGCAGCACGATAATGTGCGGAGGCGTTTGCCCACTGGCAAAAGCCGACATATTTTCCTGCATCGCCACCAGCAGCGGCGGTTCCAGGATAGGGTTAATAATTCCTGAGGGGTGTATCCCTAAAGAAAACAAAAGATTGGTTAGTGTCGTTAAGGTCAGAAAACCCGGAAGATTGGTGGTCAAATGTACCAGTGGTGCCTGAATAAGAGTCTGGATGAGGGCCTGAACTTCACTTCCCGACAGTACATTTACCCCAAAAGCCACCAGTGCAAAAAGCCCGATAGTCAGCATAATAGAAAACATTGACTGAAAAGACTGCACCACCATGGGGGGCACCTCTTCTCCAAGTCGGATCTGTAAGCGCTGGCTTTTTGAGATCCACAGAAAAATATTTGTGGAAATAATCGCGGTAATAATTGCCAGGAACACGCCACCCGCGTTGGTATTACTATAAGGTACGACACCCGTTAACGCTATAGCATCGCCGCCTGCAGCTGGAGCTTGCATAATCGTCACTGGCATCAGCACATAAAAGGCGGCCAGAGCAACCATCGCGGGGATAACCGGCGTCGAGAACCTTTTCTTACTGGCAATATTCCAGGCAATTAATATCACCAGCATCAGCGACAAAATATTCATCGTACCATTCAGGATACGGTCTCCGATATTACGCAAACGTAATAACGTTTCGCTCGATAAGAGATCGCTCAATATTCCTTTCGTATCAAGAAAGACAAAATTGAACATAATAAATAGCCCAGCCAACACCAGAAAAGGGACGGCGATCACGAAACTATCACGCAAACTGCGTAAATGAACCTCAGAGGCCATTTTTTGCGAAGCATCCGTAATCCGTCCCAACAATGAGGATGAAGACATATGCATAACCTTATGCGTAAGGGTGGATTTACCGCTTTTATTTAAAACTATATAGTTTTAAATAAAATCTATACTGATCACATTCCAGGCAAAAGCATGATGATAAATGGAGCGCCACCTCTCCCTCATAAGGAGAAGTGGCGGCAGAGGGAAAACGAGGGGAAAACTTAGCGGAAATTCTGACTACGATCGCTGGTCATGTCATACAGCTGGAATTTACGACCGAGCTGCTGGCCGCCGTCGCGCGTCAGCGGTGTCCAGCCAATCGATGCGCGGCTGCGGGTTGGGCCGGACGAGAACAAGTCCAGCGGCACCGATACGTACACCCCTTTGGTGAAATCACCCTCGCCGTACTCATCCGCCGACACGTTAGTGATCGTCGCATACGCGCCCACCACCACGCCGCTGTCGAAGTGTTTCGACACTTCCAGCGTGCCGCCTTTATCGCCCGCCAGATATTGCCCAACGCTGGCTTTCACCAGCACGTCCTGTGCGAACGACGGCGTCCAGTAGGCGGTCAAATTCCCTACTTTGGCGCTGTAATCGGTGAACTTCATCATGTCCAGCGAACTGGTCCAGTCACGCTGTTTCACGTAGTTGGCATCCACACCAAACGCCCAGTTGCTGTCGACCGGACGCCATAGCACTTCGCCACCCACGCCGCCGTACATGGTTTCCAGATAACCACCGTACACCTGGCCATAAAAATCATTGCCCAGATACTGCAAATAGTTGGCCTGCAGATTATTCACGTAAACGTCGTTTTCAACGTATTCACGCACGTGAGTACGCACGCGCGGCAGCGTCGAATCGTTTGGCGGATTGGTATAGTTGAACTTGTCGTAGTTGTTGGCGAGGTTGCCAAACACACTGCCGGTGGTCAGCAGGTGGTCGGTCACCCACCAGTCGGCAGTGGCCATTACGCCCAGCTGGTACATGTAGAAGCTTTCCGGCCCACCAATAGACTGGCTGAGCACCGGATCGACGTGGAAATCAAAGCGCGATTTGTCGATGTACCAGCCCTGCTCGGTTTTGTCCGGCACCACTGGCGCTTCACGTTTCTGCACCAGTTCGGTCTGCTGACCCAGCGGCTCACCTTCCAGATGACGCTTCAGGCTGGCGACGTTGGTTTCGGTGGTCACCTGCGGCATATTCAGACGGTTTTCAGTCACGCGAATGGTGCTGATGCCGTCCGGCAGATCGTTCATGATGATGCGGTTTGCGCGCTCGATACCTTCACGCGAATCACGGTATTTCACCTGCTCGCCGGTGACGTACAGCGTATCGCCTTTCACCTGAATTTTCGGGTCAGCAAAACCGGCGTTGTACTTGAGCAACGTCAGCTGATTCGCCACCACGGAGTGTTGCAGAATGGCATCCTGCGGCTGTGGCCGGTATTTCGGTCGGCTGTTGTCGTTGTACGACGGACGCAGATCGTTAAAGTTGGTGCGCAGGGTCACGCCGAACATGAAGGTGTTACCGCGCTCGTAGCTGAGGTTAACGTCGGCCCAATCGGTCACGCGATAAATGGCGCCGACGTTAAACTTGCTTTTTTGTTCGAGCTTTCCAGCGAAGTCTTCGCTGTAGTTATTGCCTTCATACTCCAGTTTCAGACGCAGCGGCTGCCACGGCGTCTGGTATTCCACGCCGCCAAACAGCGAGGCCGGGCCGTGGAACATCTGGCTGCTGTCCACCGATCCCGCCTGTTTGTAGCTGTTGTCGCGATAGCAGTATTTGTCGCTGTAGCTACAGAACGGGTTTTTGACGTTACCGCTGGTGCCGAGGTAGCCCCAGCCGAGACCGAGGCTAAAATCAAATGGGCCCCAGGCTTTGCTGGCGACAAGATATTCCGCATCAAACAGGCCAGTCCCGCCAATATCACGCGCCCCGACGGACACCTGCGGCATCCAGTAGCTCTCTTCCCACAGGCGCAGCTTAAGGTCGAAGGCTTTATCTTTGTAGGTCTGATCACCGGAGAAGGCTTCCACGCTGCTGTATTCTCGGGTTCGCACGTCGGTATAACGCAGGGTCGTTTCAAGCCACGGGAAAAGCTGCACCGAGGCAGAGTAATAGCGGTACTGGTCGTTATCGCGGTAGTTGAGGCTCATCTCGCCTTCGCGCGCCATACGGGCGGTTGGCGTTTGCAGCAGGCCGACACCACCAAAGTCAGACTGCGACGGGCCAATCGGTGCCGGATACGTTTCCGCATGGCAGGCCGCGCTGACGCCCAGCGCCAGCAGGCTGTAGAGAAATCTTTTTTTCATTATTCCGGGATCCGCTGTGCAAGGGCACGAAGAAGCGCGGCGTTCAGGTAGGCATACTTCTTCGTCCAAAGTGAGTCGGCGAAACCGACAAAAATGATGCTGCCGGGCATCGGCTCAATGTGACGCTTATTCCAGTACGCCACCGGCGCTTTTTCTTTGCGTCCATCGGGATAAATCACCCAGGCATAGCTGCGGTCCGCGCCGCTCAGCAGGCTCATCTCATCGAGATACGCCGCCACGTCTTTGCCAGGGACAAACGCGGTTTTACCCGGACGACTAATCAGCCCAAACACGCTGACGGTGGTCGGCTGCTGGCCAACCCACAGGCTGTACTGCCCTTCCAACGGCGGGTTCGCGCGACGCCCAAGCCGCACGCTGTCGGGGTCGAGGCTGACAAACTGTCTGCCGGTGATATTCAGCGTTTGCAGCTGCTGGCGCATGGCGTTAATGGCCGCGGCATCGTCACCGCTTTCGTCCGCCGCCAGTGCGCCAAGCTGCGCCATCAGCGTCTGTTTTTGCTGCTGCGCCACGGCAGTGGCCTGTTTTTCTGCAATAACCGCCCCTGGCCACCAGCTGTTTTCCAGCCTCGGCTGCGCCACTAAATCCGCCAGATGGGCGGCCTCGGTCAGGGTTTTTGCTTCTTTTGCCCCGTTGATATAAACATCGACGGTGCCTGCGGCCAGCGCGAGTGGGGCAATAAACAGCGTCATCACTGCGGCCAGGGTGAGTTTTTTCATTGCTTCGCCGCCTTGATCAGGGTGGTTTTCACCAGGAAGAAATTCGCGCCGAGATACTGTTCTGACTGACGAATTTGTCCGTCGCTATCCACCCAGAAGCGGTTCTGCCAGCTCGCCTGATCGGTGCTCGCATCTTCCACCAGCACGCGCACGACGGTGGATTCTCCCGCCAGCGTCAGGGTGTCGGTGCCCTGCCAGTGGAATTCAGAGCGGGCGGTGGCGTAGCGCACCTGTTTGTGTTCCGTCCAGCCCAGAGTGCGAGTCCAGCTTGCGCCATCGATAATCTGATTAGGTTTTCCCAGCGGATCGTCGGCGAGGTTATTCACGCTGAGCAGGTTGTCGCCGCCGAGCAGCGTTTTCACGATGCGCCCATGCTGCGTCACCACCGTGGCCTGATCTTGCGTCACCCACTTCTGCTGACCGTTTTCTGAAAACGCGAGGACCACAAACAGCTGCGGGCCGTTATTGAGCTGCATGTACTGGCTGGCATACGGCATGTTCTGGATATCGTCGGCGGTAAGCTGCACGCCTTGCGTGCCGAAAAGGCTATTCCACAACGACTTGCCGAGTCCTTCCGTGCTGGCTGAACAGGCCTGAAGTAGCAGGCAAAGAGTGAAAATAATAGGTCGCTTCACGACTCTTCTCCGAAGGGGCAAAATAACCACACCGAAGTGTGGTTAGGGTTAATGACCCGTGAAACTTAGCGGGTACTTGTGGTTGTTGTGGTCGTGGTTCCGGTATTGGAGCCATCACCACCACCGGTCGCCGCCAGTGCGACCCCCACGGCCGAACTTACGGCGCTGGCGCTGGTTGCGGCGGAACTGCCCGCAGACACAGACGTCGCTGCTGATCCTGCTGCATCACCGGTTTCAACCGGGGCTGCATAGACAGAAGTCGCCGCAAACGCAGAAATGGCAAAAATGCCATACATAACTTTTTTCATTACTATTTCCCTTCATTGGTTGAATGAATGGAGTTTCACCTGAGAAATTCAGGCGATATCGAGTATACACAACTAAAGCAGACGAATTAGGGCTCAGGAAATAAGCAGGCGGGTTTTAGGATAATGAGAGAAAATTGTTATTTCATAATCAGATAAAATAATAAAACCCTTTAAATTCAATCGCCATTAAAAATAAAAGCCTCAAGAAAATCCTAAAAAACAAATTGTGCATTGCCGGTCACAATGGTTTTTAGGATTAACCTGAACAGGCGAAGGGAATAGCCTTGCGGCTCCTTCCTCTTTATTCCTTGTAATTTTAATGGGAAATAAATACCGCGATTTCTGCCTCACGGAAATGCGTTTCGCACAGGATCGATATTCTGCGATCCACATTCTCCGTTCCTCGATTCAATTGCCAACTCTGGTTCAGGCATGTCCATCAGGCGCAGGTTTTCCCGCCTGCCGATGCGTAAAGTGACGGCATCCTGTCACTCTTGTCTGAGGCTCCATCATGAAAACATTCACCGTTGGTCTGTTTGGCATTGGGCTTGATACTTACTGGCCGCAGTTTCACGGCTTGCGCGAACAGCTCGAAGGCTATCTGGGCCGGGTTGACGAGCAATTACAACGCCGAGACGTGGCGGTAGTGAACGCCGGTCTGATTGATAACCCGCACACCATGGATGCCGCCGCGGCGACGTTCGCCGCAAAAAATATCGATGCGCTGGTGCTGTACATTACCACTTATGCGCTGAGTTCCACCGTCCTGCCGTTGGTGCAGCACCTAAACGTCCCAGTGATTATCCTGGCGCTGCAGCCGGAGAAAAAAGTCCCTTGCGCCACGATTAATCAGCATCCGGATCGCGGCGTACGCACCGGCCAATGGCTGGCGCACTGTCAGGCCTGTAGCGCCCCGGAACTGGTGAACGTATTCCAGCGGGCAAACATCGGTTACACCCTGGTGCCCGGTTATCTCGATGATCCCCAGGCGTGGCGGGAAATCGACAACTGGCTGGCGGCCGCCCAGACGGTTCATGCCCTTAAAACCACCAACGTTGGCGTGCTCGGCCACTATTACAACGGCATGTACGACGTCTACTCGGATATGACCAATCTGTCGGCGAAGTTCGGCGTGCGCTTCCGGGTGCTGGAGATTTGCGAACTGGCGGATTCGCTGCCGTCGATAACCTCTGCGGAGCGTGAGCAAAAACACAAACAGGTGTTCGATGCGCTGAACGTCGACCCGGCATGCGAGGCGTTTGAACTACAGCGAGCGATAACCACCTCGGTGGCGCTGGATCAGCTGGTTGCCCGCCATCAGCTGGGCGCAATGGCCTATTACTACGAGGGCGCGTCCGGTTCGCCGCAGGAAAACATCATCACCTCGGTTATTCTCGGCAATACGCTGCTGACCGAGCGCGACATTCCGGTGGCCGGAGAGTGTGAAATCAAGAATGTGCTCGCCATGAAAATCCTCAGCCTGTTGAAAGCGGGCGGTTCATTCTCCGAGCCGTACGGCATGGATTTCGAAGGCGACACCGTGCAGTGGGGCCACGACGGACCGGCGCATCCGCTGATGTCGGAAGGGAAAGTCAGGCTAGTGCCGTTGCCGATGTACCACGGAAAACCGGGCAAAGGGGTGTCGATTCAGATGACCGTCGCACCGGGTCCGGTGACGTTTTTATCGGTGGTGGAACATCGGGATGGTCGCGTCACGCTCCAGTTTGCCGAAGGAGAAGCGGTGCCTGGCGAGGCTCTGGATATCGGTAACACCAACAGCCATTATCGTTTTGCGTTATCGGCCCGGGAGTTTACCCGTCGTTGGTGCGAAGGCGGCCCGGCACACCATTGCGCCATTGGCATGGGTCACGTGGGGGAGAAAATAGAGGCTATCGCGAAGCTGTTAGGGATTCAAAGCTGTCGGATAGCTTGAGTCATTGCCCGGTGGCGCTTCGCTTACCGTGCCTACGGTTTTGTAGGCCCGTGCAAACGCAGTGCCGCCGGGCAAGGGGGCAAACATAAAAAAAGCCTTCTCGAAGAGAAGGCTTTTTGTCATTTATTTCGGGTTTATTTCCAGGATTTATAACGGTTAATCAGACCGTTAGTCGAGCTGTCGTGGCTGCTGACGTCTTTATCATCGGTCAGTTCTGGCAGGATACGGTTTGCCAGCTGTTTGCCCAATTCAACGCCCCACTGGTCGAACGTGAAGATGTTGAGGATTGCACCCTGGGTAAAGATTTTGTGCTCATACAGCGCAATCAGCGCACCCAGGCTGAACGGCGTGATTTCGCGCAGCAGGATGGAGTTGGTTGGGCGGTTGCCTTCGAACACTTTGAACGGCACGACGTGTTCCAGCGTTTTCGGATCTTTACCCTGGTCAGCGTATTCCTGCTCAACCACGTCGCGAGATTTACCGAACGCCAACGCTTCAGTCTGAGCGAAGAAGTTAGACAGCAGCTTCGGATGGTGGTCAGACAGCGGGTTGTGGGTAATCGCCGGCGCGATAAAGTCACAAGGAACCATTTTGGTGCCCTGGTGAATCAGCTGGTAGAACGCGTGCTGACCGTTGGTACCCGGCTCACCCCAGATGATTGGGCCAGTCTGGTAATCCACCGCGTTACCGTTACGGTCAACGTATTTGCCGTTGGATTCCATGTTGCCCTGCTGGAAGTACGCCGGGAAACGGTGCATGTACTGGTCATACGGCAGGATTGCTTCGGTTTCAGCGCCGAAGAAGTTATTGTACCAGATGCCGATCAGCGCCAGCAGTACCGGCAGGTTTTTCTCAGCAGGAGTGGTAGAGAAGTGCTTGTCCATCGCGTGTGCGCCAGAAAGCAGTTCCACAAAGTTGTCGTAGCCAACGGAGAGAATGATCGACAGACCAATCGCGGACCACAGGGAGTAACGACCGCCAACCCAGTCCCAGAATTCGAACATATTCGCGGTATCAATACCGAACTCGCCCACGGCTTTACCGTTGGTGGACAGTGCCGCGAAGTGTTTCGCTACATGCTTTTCGTCACCGGCGGTTTTCAGGAACCAGTCGCGCGCGCTGTGGGCGTTGGTCATGGTCTCCTGAGTGGTGAAGGTTTTAGAAGCGACCAGGAACAGCGTGGTTTCCGGGTTCACATCTTTCAGCACTTCCGCAATATGCGTGCCATCGACGTTAGACACAAAGTGCATATTCAGGTGATTTTTGTACGGACGCAGCGCCTCGGTCACCATGAATGGACCCAGGTCGGAGCCACCGATACCGATGTTCACTACATCAGTAATCGCTTTACCGGTGTAGCCTTTCCAGCTACCAGAGATGATGGCTTCTGAGAAGTGCTTCATCTTTTCCAGCACCGCATTCACTTCCGGCATCACATCTTTGCCGTCAACAATAATCGGCGTGTTGCTGCGGTTGCGCAGGGCAACATGCAGTACCGCGCGGTCTTCGGTGCGGTTAATTTTCTCACCGGAGAACATAGACTTAATGGCACCCGCCAGGTCAGTCTCTTTCGCCAATGCTTGCAGCTTGCTCAGCGTCTCTTCAGTAATGCGGTTTTTAGAGAAGTCTACCAGCATCTGATCGTCGAACGTTGCAGAAAATTTGGCGAAACGGTCGCCATCTTTCGCGAACAGGTCGGCAATCGACACGTCCTTCATTTCATCATAATGTTTCTGTAATGCCTGCCAGGCAGAGGTCTGCGTTGGATTGATGTTTTTCATAGCAATACTCTTCTGATTTGAAAAATGTGACTTCGGTCGATTGTAGCGCCTGCGACGCTTTTTGTGATTATTTTTGTGTGATTGAGAACTTTCAGCTCAGCCTTCGTTATCCTGAACTCATCACCGCTGCTTATAATCTACACATGCGCCATTTCGCAAAATGATTTGCTCCACGTGACGAAGGAAAAAAGAAAAAATGGAACTGCCGGTCCCGTTTCTCCTGGTGATCATCGCCATCGCTTCCCTGCTGGCCCAATGGCTGGCATGGGGTTTACGCATTCCCGCCATTTTACCGCTGCTGCTGATTGGCGTCGGGCTCGGCCCGGTTCTGCATATTTTACAGCCTGATCTGCTGTTTGGCCCGCTGCTGTTCCCGCTGGTATCGCTGGCGGTGGCCATCATTTTGTTTGAGGGTGCGCTGACGCTGCGCTTTGACGAAATCCGCGGTCTCGGTGGCGTGGTGCGCAATCTGGTCACCGTCGGGATGCTGATTACCTTTGCGGTCATTTCACTGGCCTGCTGGGGCATCCTTGGGCTTACACCACAAATATCGGCACTGATTGGCGCGGTAACGGTGGTCACCGGCCCGACGGTTATCGCCCCACTTATGCGCGTGGTGCGTCCGACGGCGGGCATCAACCAGGTACTGCGTTGGGAAGGTATCGTCATCGATCCGGTCGGCGCGATTTTTACCCTGCTGGTGTTTGAATTTATCACTGCTCACGAAACCTCCTCTGGCGGATTCCATCTGCTGATGACGCTGGCGCAGACGCTGGCCGTGGGGCTCGCCAGCGGCGCGATATTTGGCTTCCTGCTCGGCAATGCGCTGAAGCGTGGGTGGCTGCCCGGCTATCTGCAAAACTTTGCGGTGCTGGCGATTGTGTTGCTGACTTTCGGGCTGTCGAACACCCTGGCGGACGAATCCGGGCTGATGGCGGTGACGGTGCTCGGTATTTGGCTCGCCAACATGAAGGAGGTCGAAACGACGGATATCGTCGAATTTAAGGAAGAGCTCTCCGCGATCCTGCTCTCGGCGTTGTTTATCATTCTGGCGGCGCGACTCGACATCCAGGCGCTGTGGGCGATGGGCTGGCCGCTGTTAGGTCTGTTATTGATGGTGCAGTTTGTCGCGCGACCGCTGTGTATTCTGGTCTCAACGTACGGCTCATCCCTGAGCTGGCGCGAAAAACTGCTTCTGTGCTGGATTGCACCTCGCGGGATTGTCGCCGCCGCGGTCAGTTCACTGTTCGCCCTGACGCTACAGAAAGACGGTTACGACGGCGCCGATCAGCTGGTCACGGTGGTGTTTGCCATTATCATTGGCACGGTGGTGCTGCAAAGCCTCACCAGCGGCTGGCTGGCGCGACTGCTCGGCGTGCAACAGCGTAAACCGCGCGGCATTTTGATTGTCGGCGCGAATACCGTGGCCCGTACGCTGGCGCAGGCGCTGAAAAAACTCGATATTCCGGTGCAGCTCAGCGACAACAGCTGGGAATATTATCGTCTGGCGCGAATGGCCGGTTTGCCGACCTGGTACGGTAATGCCTGGTCGGAACATGCGGAGAACTATCTGAACCTGAGCGATACGCGTCAGGTCATCGCCCTTTCACCGAACCGCCATCAAAATGCGCTCGCGGTACTACACTTCAAACATATCTTCGGCGAAAACCGGGTGTTCTCGATTCGTACCGGTCAGGAAACCAAAGGCCGTAGCGAAAAAGAGACGCGGCATGAACGCCTGTTCGATAAAGACGTGACCTGGGCGCGACTCAGCAGCCTGCTCGCCAAAGGTGCGACAGTGAAAGTGACCCGACTGAATGAGAATTTTGGTTGGGAGGATTATCTGAAAGCGAACCCTGGCGCAACGCCGCTGTTTGCCCAAAAAGAGGATGGCGTTTTGATGACAATGAACAGCCACCTGACTCCGCCGCTACCGTGTACATTAGTGGCGATTGTTGAAAATGAAAAATCGACATCATCGTAACATTGACAACACCCCCCAGAACCCTTTATTTATAAAACCCTACCTGCGCATTCGTGCGCAGGCCAGAAGAGGAGCATCGCCCAGGCGAGGTGTTCGAGGAGCCAGTCCTGCGAAAATACCTTATGGGGAGCGATGCCGAGATAGCGGAACATCTGGCAGTGTTCACTATCGGCTACAGAGGCTGAATCCTCTGGGCTGTCACCGGAAGCGACCCGCAGTCGGGCGCTTCACAAGGTGGAGCGCTTCTGGGTGAACTGTAGCTTTCTACGTCTACCCTTCCGCTCTTCCCTTGTGCCAAGGCTGAGAATTTTGCCTGGCTTCTTAAGACGTTATTGTCGCCGTCAATTTGAACACGGACAGCGCGCAGCACCGCAACGTACACGAAGTACGTGAGGATGCGAGCACTGCCCAGGGTCAAAATGACAAGAAAAATAGTCTTAAGAAGCCAGGCTCCCTGACACGAGGTTTTTATGACATACCCAGTATCCCCGCTCGTCGTAGCCAAATTTGGCGGCACCAGCGTAGCCGATTACGAAGCCATGAACCGCAGCGCCGACGTGGTGCTCTCCGATTCCGGCGCACGCCTGGTCGTTCTGTCCGCCTCTGCGGGGGTGACAAATCTGCTGGTTGCGCTGGCGGAAGGTCTCGAATCCACAGAACGCTTCGTTAAACTCGACGCGCTGCGCCGAATTCAGTTCGATATCCTCGAACGCCTGCACAACCCTAACGTTATCCGCGAAGAAGTCGAACGCCTACTGGAAAACATCACCACCCTGGCGGAAGCCGCATCGCTTGCGACCTCAACAGCCCTGACCGACGAACTGGTAAGCCATGGCGAACTGATGTCGACGTTGCTGTTCGTCGAAATTCTCCGCGAACGTAATATCCAGGCCCAGTGGTTTGACGTCCGCAAAGTCATGCGCACCAGCGACCGCTTTGGCCGCGCCGAGCCGGACATCGCCGCGCTGGCTGAACTGACCAGCCAACAGCTCGCCCCGCGCCTGGAAGAGGGCCTGGTGGTCACTCAGGGTTTTATCGGCAGCGAAGCCAAAGGCCGCACCACGACGCTTGGCCGTGGCGGCAGCGATTACACCGCGGCACTGCTGGGTGAAGCGCTGCATGCATCTCGCGTTGATATCTGGACCGACGTACCGGGCATCTACACTACCGACCCACGCGTGGTGCCTGCCGCGCATCGCATCGATGAAATTGCGTTTGAGGAAGCCGCAGAACTGGCGACCTTCGGCGCGAAAGTGCTGCACCCAGCCACGCTGCTGCCTGCAGTTCGCAGCGACATTCCGGTGTTTGTCGGCTCAAGCAAAGATCCGAAAGCCGGTGGCACGCTGGTGTGCAACAAAACCGAGAACCCACCACTGTTCCGCGCGCTGGCCCTGCGCCGCAAGCAAACGCTGCTGACACTGCACAGTCTCAATATGCTGCATTCACGCGGTTTCCTTGCGGAAGTTTTTGGCATCCTGGCGCGCCATAATATTTCAGTTGACCTGATCACCACTTCAGAAGTCAGCATCGCACTGACCCTCGACACCACCGGTTCGACCGCCACCAGCGACACTCTGCTGACGCAGTCGCTGCTGATTGAGCTTTCGGCCCTGTGCCGCGTGGAAGTGGAAGAGAACCTCGCGCTGGTTGCGCTGATTGGGAACGATCTGTCGAAAGCCTGCGGCGTGGGCAAAGAGGTGTTTGGCGTGCTCGAACCGTTCAACATCCGCATGATTTGCTACGGCGCGTCCAGCCACAACCTGTGCTTCCTGGTGCCCGGAGCCGAAGCCGAGCAGGTCGTGCAAAAACTTCATCATAATCTGTTTGAATAATTATCCTTAGCAGGATAAACAATACCTATAGCCGGGCTCGAACCCGGCTTTTTTATACCTATAAAAGACAACATAACATCTGCAAGGAATACATCATGCTCTCGATACTTACGCGGCTGTTCCCGCTCTGGGCCGTGCTGCTCTCCGTACTGGCGTACAAAACACCGACCACTTTCACGGCAATTGGCCCGTGGGTGACCACGCTGCTGATGCTGATCATGTTCGGCATGGGCGTACATCTTAAGCTCGAGGACTTCAAGCGAGTGCTGTCACGCCCGGCCCCGGTTGCTGCCGGGATTTTCCTGCACTATCTGGTGATGCCACTCGCCGCGTGGCTACTGGCGCTGCTGTTCCATATGCCACCGGAACTGTCTGCCGGGATGGTGCTGGTTGGCAGCGTCGCCAGCGGCACGGCGTCAAACGTAATGATTTTTCTGGCGAAGGGTGATGTGGCGCTGTCCGTGACCATTTCGTCGGTCTCCACGCTGGTCGGTGTGATTGCCACGCCGCTGCTGACGCGCCTGTACGTCGACACACATATTCAGGTCGACGTCATGGGCATGCTGCTGAGCATTCTGCAAATTGTAGTGATCCCGATTGCGCTTGGCCTGGTGGTGCATCACCTGCTCCCGCGCGTGGTGAAAGCAGTAGAGCCGTACTTGCCTGCGTTTTCCATGCTGTGCATTCTGGCGATCATCAGTGCCGTGGTGGCGGGTTCCGCTTCGCATATCGCTTCGGTCGGTTTTGTGGTGATTATCGCAGTTATCCTGCACAACACACTGGGCCTGCTCGGCGGCTACTGGGGCGGGCGCCTGTTCGGCTTCGACGAATCAACCTGCCGCACGCTGGCCATTGAAGTCGGGATGCAGAACTCCGGCCTGGCGGCGGCGCTGGGCAAAATCTACTTCGGCCCACTCGCCGCGCTACCCGGCGCGCTGTTCTCGGTCTGGCATAACCTTTCCGGCTCGCTGCTGGCGGGATACTGGTCAGGCAAACCTGTAGAGAAACAGAAAGTGGCGGTGGCGAAAGAGAGTTAATCGATGAAGTGCGTGGCGGCTCACCACGTCATGCAAGAAGAAGTCCAGAGCGTATCGCCCGGTTGTGCGGTACACTCTGGGCTTATTCCTCAGGAGGCTTCACTATGGCAATTTCACGTCTGACCCAGCAGGACATGACCGAGAAAGAACAACGCGAGCTGAAAACCCTCCTCGACCGCGCCCGCATTTCCCACGGCCGCCCGTTGACCAATGCAGAAAATAACAGCGTCAAAAAAGAGTACATCGACAAACTGATGGCCGAGCGGGAAGCAGAAGCCAGGAAAGCCCGTCAATTAAAGAAAAACCAGGCTTATAAAGTCGATAAAACAGCGACATTCACGTGGACTGCCAGCACAGGGCCGCGAGGAAAACGCTAGGCACCCTAAAGCCTACGAAAGAACAAAAATGCCGGGGATTTCCCGGCATTTCTCTTTTGAACTCAGCGCGGTTTACCGCCCTTTCTTCTTGCGCCCTGGTGAGGCAAAACGCTTACGGTTTGCCAGTTCAGCCGGGGTTTTCGCCATATTTTTTGCGCCGCTGCTGGCAGGTTTCTTCGCCGGTGTGACCGCCGTTTTTGGCTTGGCCTTCGCTTTTGCCGGTTTGGCTTCCGAGGACGAGTTTTCAATCAACTTGAACAGTTCGATCAGTTCATCATCGGTCAGGTCGCGCCATTCGCCTAACGGCAGTCCTTTCAGGCTGACGTTCATGATTCGCGTACGCTCAAGCTTGGTGACTTCGAATCCGAAATGTTCACACATGCGACGAATCTGACGGTTCAGACCCTGCACCAGGGTGATGCGGAAAGTGAACGGCGCTTCTCTTTTCACTTTGCACTTTTTCGTCACCGTGCCTAGGATGGGTACGCCCTTACCCATTCCCGAGATAAATTCATCGGTCACCGGTTTGTTGACCGTGACCAGGTACTCTTTTTCATGGTCATTGCCAGCACGCAGGATTTTGTTCACCAGATCGCCGTGGTTGGTGAGGAAAATCAGGCCCTGCGAGTCTTTATCCAGGCGGCCAATCGGGAACACGCGGCTGCTGTGGTTGACGAAATCGACAATGTTATCCTTCTCGCCGTTCTCAGTGGTGCTGACAATACCGACCGGCTTGTTCAATACGATTAACACCAGATCGTCTTCCTGACGCGGCTCGATGAGCTGGCCGTTAACTTTCACGACGTCGCCTGCCACCACCTGATCGCCAATGGTGGCGCGTTTGCCGTTGATGAGCACGTTGCCCTGTTCGATATAGCGGTCGGCGTCACGACGTGAGCAGATGCCACTTTCGCTGATGTATTTGTTTAATCGGATTGATTGAGTCGGCAGCATAGTTTCTCCTGTAGAGGCGAACTATAGCAAAGGCCGATAGCCTTAGAAAACAGCTATCCCCGTCGCTCTTCAAGATACAGGGGTGTTGACTGCTCTCGCTCCCCCGAATCACTTACTTAAGTAAGCTCATCGGGATGAGCCCGATTGCCGCCTACCTGTATCCTGAAGCTATTGGGGATAACAGGCCTGATGATGAGACGGACCAACAATCAATAATCGTCGCGGTCGTCGTCTTCGTCCGGCTGTTCCATCACGCTGTACGCCACCGCACAGAACAGGGAGTTGAGGCGCTTCATATCGCCGAGCAGCCCCAAGTGCAGCGAGCTGGTTTCGATACTCTGCACGTTTTGCTGATGCAGCCTGTCGACATGAGCATGTGAGTAGCGACGATTCAGGATGCGGAAACGGTGCTTGTTACGGCGCAAACGGCGGGCGCTGTCGACGTCACCAGAGAAGAACACTGACATCGCCAGCTGCAGGTTGCTAAGCAACTGCTCGAAAAGAACATCCAGTTCTTTCAGCCCTTCGACGGAAAACGCCCGGCGCGCAGCCAGTGATTTATCGGCAATCTCACTGCCCATGCGCTCGATGATGTCGGAAGCCTGTTCGAGGTTCAGCGACATCTCAATGATTTCCGCCCAGCGTCGGGACTCCTCTTCTGCCAGCTCGTCCTTCGGCATCCGCGCCAGATACAGCTTGATGGCGGTGTAGAGCACGTTGACGTCATCAGCGATTTTGCGCAGCTCTTTCTCTTCGCGCGGCTCACCGTGAATAATCTTGTGCAGGCCCGCCATCATGTTTTCCATCGCATCACCGATGCGCAGCGTTTCACGAGCGGCGTTGGCCAACGCCAGCGTCGGCGTATCCAGCGCCGTTGGGTCGAGATGTTTCGGTTTCAGCCGCGCATCCAGCTCCGGCACTTCCACGATAATACGCTTGCAGAAGCGAGCCATCGGCTCGGCGAACGGCACCATCGCCAGACAGCGGATCAGGTTGTAGAACACGTGGAAGTAGATAACCAGTTCAGATTTCGCTACCGGCAGGTGGGCCATTACGTCCGCAAGCATGTGGATAAACGGCAATACAATCAGGCTGCCCACCAGCTTAAACAGCAGGCTGCCGAGCGCCACGCGACGTGCGGCGGCATTGGCGGTGCTGTTGTTCAGCATCGCCAACAGGCCAGAACCGAGATTCGCACCAATCACCAGACACAGCGCCACCGGGAACGAAATCACACCAGTGGCCGTTAACGTTGCGGTCAACAGCACCGCGGCGAGACTTGAGTAGGTGATGACCGCAAACAGCGCGCCGATCAGCGCATCGAGCATGATATCGCCAGTCAGCGAGGCGAAAATCACCTGTACGCCATTGGCCTGGGTTATCGGGTGAACAGCCTGAACTATCAGCTCCAGCGCCAGCAGGATGAGCCCGAGGCCAATCCCCACGCGCCCCAACTGCCCGGCACGCGTTTGTTTACGCCCGAGGAAGAAGATAACGCCGACGAAAATCAGCAGCGGCGACAGCCAGGAAAGATCGAAGGTCAGCACGCGGGCCATCAGCGCGGTACCCACATCGGCACCGAGCACGATAACCAGCGCAGGCGTCAGCGCCACTAAATCTTGCGCGACAAACGAGGTGACCAGCATGGTGGTGGCATTGCTGCTCTGCACCAGCGCGGTGACACCAATGCCCGCGCAGAAGGCGAGTGGTTTCTTTTCAACGCTGCGGCTGAGTACGGTACGCAGGCGGGCGCCGAAAACGCGCATCACGCCGGTTCGAACGATATGTGTCCCCCAGACCAGGAGCGCCACTGCGGATAGCAGATGTAATAAAATTAGCATGGGTTATTTTTCTCCTTATTCTACGGGATATGCATCCTGATCCCCTTTCAGTATAAGGGTTTACGTACAATAAAGAGACAAGGCGCCGTAAGGGCGCCTCGTTTGTTGTAAGGAAAGATGACAGATTTATGACTTAATCAGCGTCATAGCCCAGGTTTGGTGCCAGCCAGCGCTCGGCTTCTGCGACGGTCATTCCCTTGCGGAAGGCGTAGTCTTCCACCTGATCGCGCTGAATTTGTGCAATGGCGTAGTACTTGCTGTCCGGGTGGCTGAAGTACCAGCCCGAAACCGAGGCGCCAGGCCACATGGCGTAAGACTCAGTGAGTTTCATGCCGGTGTGGGTTTCGGCATCCAGCAGCTGCCAGATGGTGGCTTTTTCGGTGTGTTCCGGACAGGCCGGGTAACCCGGAGCCGGGCGAATACCCTGGTAGTTTTCGCGAATGAGCTCCTCGTTGCTGAGGTTTTCATTGGCGGCATAGCCCCAGTGCACTTTGCGCACGCGTTCATGCAGGTATTCTGCGAACGCTTCCGCCAGACGATCGGCAATCGCCTTGATCATGATTTTGTTGTAGTCGTCATGCTGCGCATCAAACGCATCGGCCAGTGCGTCTTCCTCCAGCCCACCGGTGACCGCAAAGGCACCAAGATAATCCGCTTTTCCGGACGTTTTTGGCGCGACGAAATCAGACAAACAGTAGTTAGCGAAGCCCACCTTTTCCGTCTGTTGGCGCAGATGACGACTGACTGCCAGCACATGCGTGCGGGTTTCATCACGATAAATTTCGATGTCGTCGCCGATACGGTTCGCCGGGAACAAGCCCACGACGCCGCGCGGATTCAGCGATTTGTTCGCACTGAGGTTATCGAGCATTTCATTGGCATCGGCAAACAGGCGTTTAGCCTCTTCGCCCACCACTTCATCTTCGAGAATGCGCGGATATTTACCCGCCAGCGACCAGGTCATGAAGAATGGCGTCCAGTCGATGTAGTTACGCAGCGTTTCGATGCTGGCGCTGACGGCCTGCACGCCGAGACGATGCGCGACCGGCGGCGTGTAGCTTGCCCAATCGAAGGCCAAATCGTTATCGCGGGCGACCTGCAATGACACCGGTGGCGTGCGCGGTTTTTTACGCGCGTGCTGGATACGCACCGTGTCATATTCCTGACGCGTGCGGGCAACAAACGCATCACGCTGCGTCGCCGAAAGCAGTGCAGAAACCACGCCCACGGTGCGCGAGGCGTTCTGCACATACACCGTCGGGCCGCTGTAGTTCTGCTCGATTTTCACCGCCGTGTGCGCTTTCGAGGTCGTTGCGCCGCCAATCAGCAACGGAATGGTGAAACCCTGACGCTCCATTTCTTTCGCCACGTTGACCATTTCATCCAGCGACGGGGTGATCAATCCGGAGAGGCCAATCAGGTCGGCATTCACTTCGCGCGCGGTTTTGAGGATTTTGTCAGTCGGCACCATCACGCCAAGATCGATAATCTCGTAGTTATTACATTGCAGTACTACGCCGACGATATTCTTGCCGATGTCATGCACGTCGCCCTTCACGGTGGCGATGACCATTTTTCCGTTGGTGGAGCCTTTCTCTTTGCTGGCTTCAATGTACGGTTCAAGATACGCCACCGCCTGTTTCATCACGCGGGCGGATTTCACCACCTGCGGCAGGAACATTTTGCCTTCGCCGAACAGGTCGCCGACCACGTTCATGCCGTCCATCAACGGCCCTTCGATAACTTCGATTGGCCGCGAGGCCTGTTGGCGCGCTTCTTCGGTATCGATTTCGATAAATTCTGTGATGCCTTTGACCAGTGAATACTCGAGACGTTTTTTCACTTCCCAGCTGCGCCATTCAGCTTGCTGAGTATTGGCCGCTTCATCGGTTTTGCTGCCGCGGTATTTTTCAGCGAGATCCAGCAGACGTTCAGTGCTGTCATCGCGACGGTTGAGCACCACGTCTTCCACCGCGTCGCGCAGTTCAGCGGGCAAATCGTCATAAATCGCCAGTTGTCCGGCGTTGACGATACCCATGTCCATCCCGTTGCGGATCGCGTAGTAGAGGAACACGGCGTGGATGGCTTCGCGCACCGGGTCGTTACCGCGGAACGAGAAAGAGACGTTAGAAACGCCGCCGGAAATCAGCGCGTGAGGCAACTCGCGTTTGATGTCTTCGCACGCGCCGATGAAGTCCTGCGCGTAGTTGTTGTGCTCTTCGATGCCGGTCGCAACGGCGAAGATATTGGGGTCGAAGATGATGTCTTCCGGTGGGAAGCCCACATCTTCGGTCAGAATTTTATAGGCACGGGTGCAAATTTCGATTTTGCGCGCGCGGGTGTCGGCCTGGCCAACTTCATCAAACGCCATGACCACCACGGCAGCGCCGTAGCGACGGACTTTTTTGGCGTGAGCGACGAAAGCTTCGACGCCCTCTTTCATCGAAATGGAGTTAACGATGCCTTTGCCCTGAATACACTTCAGACCTTTTTCGATAACCTCCCACTTCGAGGAGTCGATCATGATTGGCACGCGGGCGATGTCTGGCTCACCGGCAATCAGGTTCAGGAAGCGTACCATCGCCGCTTCGGCGTCGAGCATCCCTTCATCCATGTTGATGTCGATTATCTGCGCGCCGCTTTCCACCTGCTGAAGGGCAACATCCAGCGCTTCGGCGTATTTCTCTTCTTTTATCAGGCGCTTAAATTTGGCTGAACCCGTGACGTTGGTACGTTCCCCGACGTTCACAAACAGGCTCTCAGCGCCGATATTCAACGGCTCAAGGCCCGCCAGACGGCAGGCGACCGGCAGTTCCGGCAGCTGACGTGGCGCAAGGCCTTCCACCGCACGGCTCATCGCCGCAATGTGCTCCGGCGTGGTACCGCAGCAACCGCCGACGATATTCAGGAATCCGGACTGCGCCCATTCACGAATTTGCGCCGCCATGGTGTCGGCATCAAGATCATATTCCCCGAAAGCATTCGGTAAACCGGCGTTCGGGTGCGCCGTAACGTAGCACTCCGCAATGCGCGACAGCTCCTGCACATACTGGCGCAGTTCATCTGGCCCCAGCGCACAGTTCAGACCAAACGACAGCGCATCCGCATGACGCAGCGAGTTATAGAACGCTTCCGTAGTTTGCCCAGAAAGCGTACGGCCGGAAGCATCGGTGATGGTGCCGGAAATCATGATCGGCAGATCAACGCCTAACGCCTCCATTTCCTCTTTCACCGCGTAAATCGCGGCTTTGGCATTGAGGGTGTCAAAAACGGTTTCGATAAGAATCAGGTCTGAGCCTCCTTCCACCAGCGCTTTGGTGGATTCGCGGTAGGCGACCACCAGCTGATCGAAGGTGACGTTACGAAATGCCGGATCGTTTACATCGGGAGAAATAGACGCCGTGCGGTTAGTCGGGCCAAGCACCCCGGCGACATAACGCGGTTTGTGCGGCGTGCGGGCCGTCCATTCATCGGCACAGGCGCGAGCCAGCTTTGCCGCCGCGAAATTTATCTCCGCCGACAGCGATTCCATCTTGTAATCCGCCATGGCGATGGTCGTTGAGTTAAAGGTATTGGTCTCAACGATGTCCGCCCCGGCCTCGAAATAGGCATTATGGATGGCGGCAATGATGTCCGGTTGGGTCAGCACCAACAGGTCGTTGTTGCCTTTCAGGTCACTCGACCATTCAGCGAAGCGTTCGCCACGGTAATCTTCTTCGTTCAGGCGATAGCCCTGGATCATGGTGCCCATGCCCCCGTCCAGAACCAGGATTCTTTCTTTTAATTGCTGCTTCAGCTGCTTTTCAATGGTGCTCACGCGGACTCCCGACAACGCTCTTATCAACAAGCCATAGTGGCATATTCAACCACCGTGGAAAAGAGAGCCACGCGGAACATGAGAGATGTTCACCACCACTGCTCCGATCAGTTCTGATAACGGTTGCATTATAATCAAATAAAACGAAAATGATTTCCACGATACAGAATAAGGAGCTCGTCATGGTTGCAACTGTTCCCGCAAAACGTGGCAGAAAACCCGCCCCTGCCGCAGCGGCCCCACAACCCACCGGCCAGGTACAGTCGCTGACACGCGGCCTGAAGCTGCTGGAGTCGATTGCAGAGTCCCATGGCAGCGTGGCGTTGACAGAGCTGGCGCAGCAGGCTGGCCTGCCGAATTCCACCACTCACCGCCTGTTGACCACCATGCAGCAGCTGGGTTTTGTTCGTCAGACCGGCGATCTGGGCCACTGGACGGTGGGCGCACACGCCTTCATCGTCGGCAGCAGTTTCCTGCAGAGCCGTAACCTGCTGGCGATCGTGCACCCAATCCTGCGCAAGCTGATGGATGACTCCGGAGAAACGGTAAACCTGGCAGTGCTCGACCAGAGCGACCATCAAGCGATCATCATCGATCAGGTGCAGTGTACGCAGCTGATGCGCATGTCCGCACCTATTGGCGGCAAGCTACCGATGCACGCATCAGGCGCCGGGAAGGCATTTTTATCTCAGTTGACTGACGAGCAGGTGAGCGGCTTGCTGCACCGGAAAGGGCTGCACGCCTACACGCACGCGACCCTGGTTTCGCCGGTGCATCTGAAAGAAGATTTGGCGCAGATTCGCAAGCGCGGTTACTCGTTTGATGATGAAGAGCACGCGCTTGGCCTGCGTTGTGTGGCGGCGTGTATTTACGATGAGCACCGTGAACCGTTTGCCGCCATCTCCATTTCAGGGCCAATTTCCCGTGTGACCGATGATCGCGTGACCGAGCTTGGGGCGCTGGTGATTAAGGCGGCGAAAGAAGTGACGCTGGCGTTCGGTGGCACACGCTAAAACGCTGGCGTTTACGGTAAGCAAAAACATCTTCCACGTGCCCGTCCCTAATGCGCGTTTGCAGGCCTCGCCAGTAGTCTGCGCGCAGCAGATCGGCGTGCATTTCCTCAAACAACGGGCCAATACGGGCATCAGCACACAGCCAGTGACGAAACTCTTCCGGGAAGACATCCCCCGGTGAGACGCTATACCACGGCTCGCTGGCGAGTTCATCTTCCGGGTAACGCGGTGGCGGAATGTCGCGGAAATTCACTTCCGTCATGTAGCAGATTTCATCGTAATCATAAAATACGACCCGACCGTGGCGCGTGACGCCGAAGTTTTTGAATAGCATGTCGCCGGGGAAAATATTGGCCGCCGCCAGCTGGCGAATAGCGTTCCCGTATTCTTCGACCGCATCACGTAACTGCTGGCCGTTGACCCGTTCCAGCCAAAGATTGAGCGGTACCATCCGCCGTTCAATGTAGAGATGACTGATGGCGATGCGGTCCCCGAGATCGGTGATTTTCTGCGAGACTTCCTGCCACAGTAGGGCGAGCAGCGCGGGAGATATTTGCCGTTTTTCCAGCACGAAGTTTTCAAACTCCTGCGTGTCAGCCATTCGCCCCACGCGGTCATGTTCTTTAACCAGCTGATAACAGGCCCGTACGTGCGCCGCGCTCATCTCTTTTTGTGGCGCAAACCTGTCTTTGATGACCTTAAATACCCGGTCAAAACCGGGCAGCGTGAAGACCAGCATTACCATGCCACGAATACCCGGAGCTTCGATAAACTGTTCTTCTGTTTGCCGAATATAGGTCAGATATTCGCGATAGCTTTCCGTTTTACCATGCTTCTGGCAGCCAATCGCCATGTACAGTTCAGCGGTGGTTTTACCCGGCAATATTTCCCGCAACCATTCGACTAATGCCGCCGGGAGGGGCGCATAAACCATGAAATAGGAGCGAGCGAAGCCAAAGACAATGCTGGCCTCGGCGCTGGTCGTCAGACAGGTATCAACGAATAAATCGCCTTCATCGCTACGATGCACCGGCAACAGCAGCGGCACGATGCCCTCCGGCGTGTACAGCTTAGCAACCAGCCAGGCCGCCTTATTGCGATAAAACAGCTCGTTAGCGACCTGCAGATGCGATTCTCTTAAAACGTCTGCCCCAAAGGCATCCGTCAGATGCGCCACGATATATCCCACGTCGCGCGCTTTATCCTGCCACGACAGGCGCAGCGGCAGGTCCGTCAGCATTTGATTGAGCAGCGTCTCCCAGCCATTCTCCGGGTAGAAATCTTTCGCCAGTGGACGAGGAATGGCGCGAAAGCGGCGCTCCGGCTGAGAGCTGAAAATAAAAAGCCGCTCGGGAGTCAGCGAGCGGTGGTCAAATAACCGACAATACACAGAGTTAAAAAAGCTTTCGGCAATTTCAAAGCGAGGGTAATCAGGCAGCAGCGCGGTGTAATGCTCTTTCACCCGCAGCAAAAAAGCCGCATCCGGACTTTTGCCTTCTGTGATACAACGCAGTTGTTCCACTACCAGGCCCACATGATGGTCGTACAGATGAATACGCTGTTTCATCGCCTGCTGTACTGCGTGCCAGTCTGCCTGCTCGAAACGCTGCTGCGCCCCGGAAGTCACCTCCAGAAAGCGGCCATACTGCGCGTCGAATCCTTGCAGAATAGTTTGAGCGATTAACAGTTCGAGGCCACGCGTCATCTGCATCTCCGTTGTGGGTTCCTCTCTCCCCGCAGGAAGAGAGGAAGAAATCAGAACTGCGATTCTTCGGTCGATCCTGTCAGCGCAGTGACGGAAGACGCACCACCCTGAATGATGGTCGTGACCTTGTCGAAATAACCCGTGCCCACTTCCTGCTGATGCGAGACGAAGGTATAGCCCTGTTTGCCTGATTCAAACTCAGGCTGCTGCACTTTTTCGACATAGTGGCGCATCCCTTCGCCCTGCGCGTAGGCGTGGGCCAGATCGAACATGCTGAACCACATGCTGTGAATGCCCGCAAGGGTGATGAACTGGTATTTGTAGCCCATTTCCGACAGCTGCTGCTGGAAGCTGGCGATAGTTTTATCGTCCAGATTTTTCTTCCAGTTAAATGACGGCGAGCAGTTGTAGGCCAACAGTTTGCCCGGATATTTAGCGTGGATAGCCTCAGCGAAGCGGCGAGCCAAATCAAGGTCCGGTGTGGAGGTTTCACACCACACCAAATCGGCATACGGCGCGTAGGCCAGTCCGCGGCTGATTGCCTGCTCGATACCCGCACGGGTACGGTAGAAACCTTCGCTGGTGCGCTCACCGGTGACAAATTCGCTGTCGTACGGGTCACAGTCGGAGGTTATCAAATCTGCGGCGTCGGCATCGGTACGGGCAATCAGCAGCGTCGGCACGCCGAGTACGTCGGCAGCCAGACGTGCGGCAACCAGTTTTTGAATCGCTTCCTGGGTTGGCACCAACACTTTGCCCCCCATGTGTCCGCATTTTTTCACCGAGGCCAGCTGATCTTCAAAATGAACGGCCGCCGCGCCCGCTTCAATCATCGACTTCATCAGTTCGAAAGCATTAAGCACGCCGCCAAATCCGGCTTCCGCATCGGCGACGATCGGCAGGAAGTAGTCGATATAACGAGGATCGTTTGGCTCAATGCCCGATGCCCATTGGATCTGATCCGCACGGCGAAACGTGTTGTTGATCCGATCCACCACCGACGGCACAGAATTAGCAGGGTACAGCGACTGATCCGGATACATGCTCGAGGCCAGGTTGGCATCTGCCGCAACCTGCCAGCCGGACAAATACACGGCTTCAATCCCCGCTTTCGCCTGCTGCAGCGCCTGTCCGCCAGTCAGCGCACCGAGGCTATTCACGTAGCCCTTTTTCGCGTCGCCGTGCAGCAGACGCCACATTTTCGCCGCGCCGTGCTGCGCCAGCGTGCATTCCGGATTCACCGATCCGCGTAATTTCACCACCTCTTCCGCGCTGTACGGGCGGCGAATGCCTTCCCAGCGCGGGTTGGTCCATTCCTGTTTGATCTCTTCGATTTGTTGGGTACGGGTTTTCATTGGCAGATGCTCCATTTTTATTATTGGGTGAGTTAGGCCAGCAGGCGGTAGCCGGGCAGCGTTAAGAAATCGACAAGTTCTTCGGAGGTGGTGATTTGCTCCATCAGGCGCGCCGCTTCGTCAAAGCGACCGCTGCTGAAGCGGTGTTCGCCGAGTTCGTCCTGCACAACCCGCAGCTCTTCAGCCAGCATCTGGCGGAAGAGCGCTTTGGTCACTGGCGTACCGTTGCTGAGCGTCTTCTGGTGATGGATCCACTGCCAGATAGAGGTGCGGGAAATTTCTGCCGTCGCGGCATCTTCCATCAGGCCGTAAATCGGTACGCAGCCGTTGCCGGAGATCCACGCTTCGATGTACTGCACAGCCACACGAATGTTGGCGCGCATGCCCTCTTCCGTACGTTCGCCATCGCATGGCGCCAGAAGCTGTTCAGCAGTAATCGGTGCGTCGTCATCGCGGGTCACGAACAACTGGTTTGGGTTGTCGCCCAGCACATCGTTAAATACTGCCATCGCGGTATCTGCGAGGCCAGGATGCGCAATCCATGTGCCGTCATGGCCGTTGTTGGCCTCCAGCGCTTTATCCGCCTTCACCTTATTGAGCACCTGTGTATTGCGCCCGGCATCTTTGCTTGGGATAAACGCCGCCATGCCGCCCATCGCAAACGCTCCGCGCTTATGGCAGGTTTTGATGAGCAAACGCGAATAAGCGCTGAGGAAAGGTTTGTCCATCGTGACCATCTGTCTGTCAGGCAGCACACGGTCGGAATGATTCTTCAACGTTTTGATATAGCTGAAAATGTAATCCCAGCGCCCGCAGTTCAGACCAACGATATGGTCCCGCAGCGCATGCAGGATTTCGTCCATCTGGAATACCGCCGGGAGCGTTTCAATCAACAGCGTGGCTTTGATAGTGCCGCGCGCCAGGTCGAAACGGTCTTCAGTAAAGCTGAACACTTCACTCCACCACGCCGCTTCCTGCCAGGCCTGGGTTTTCGGCAGATAAAAATAAGGACCGCTGCCTTTGGCGAGCAGGTTTTTATGGTTGTGGAAGAAGTAGAGTGCGAAATCAAACAAGCTTCCAGGAATGGACTCTCCACGCCAGGTCACATGCTTTTCTGGTAAATGAAGTCCGCGAACCCGGCATACCAGCACCGCAGGATCCGGCCCTAGCTGGTAAATTTTCCCGGCTTCATTGGTGTGGCTGATAACGCCGTCAACCGCATCGCGCAGGTTGATTTGCCCGTCGATGACTTTGTCCCAGTTCGGGGCCAGCGAATCTTCAAAATCCGCCATAAACACTTTTACGTTGGCGTTCAGCGCATTGATGACCATTTTACGTTCAACGGGGCCAGTTATCTCCACCCGGCGGTCGAGCAGATCCTGAGGAATACCGCGAACCTTCCATTCTGAATTCCTAATGGAATCGGTTTCCGAAATGAAATCTGGCAGTTGGCCGTTATCGATATTTTGCTGCTGCTGAATACGTGCAGCCAGCAGCTTGTTGCGTTTTGGCGTGAACCGGGTAACCAGTTCATTGAGAAATTCGATCGCTTCTGGGGTCAGGATCTGCTGTTCCTGTTCACCAAACGGCTGGCTGAAGGCCAGTTCTTCTGCGGTTGTTGCCTGTTGTGTCATTGCGCGGCTCCTCGTCGTTGATCCAAAGTCACTTCCCAAAAACGAACAATGATCGTTGTCTGGTTTTCGTTCAGTTCAATTAAGCCTACGCAATAATTATCCAAAATCAAAAACAATTTCCATTTTTGAATGGAATAAAACTTAACACATTGATAACTTTAAATTTAAAGTTTTATCACTATTTGGTTATGTTTTCGGAAATAAAAAAGGCACCCGTAGGTACCTGTTCTGGTGTGCTGAATCGCTTTACGATCGCATAGACCGAAGATTACTCCAGCGTCGGATTCATATGACGCAGATCATATGGTGTTATCTGGTAGACGTAATAGTTGAGCCAGTTGATGAACAGCAGGTTGCCGTGGCTACGCCAGGTCGCTCGCGGTTTATTTTGTGGATCGTTTTTAGGGAAGTAGTTGTACGGTACTTCCGGGGAAAGCCCGGCTTCCTCATCACGGAAAAACTCACCGGCAAGGGTATGTGCATCGTATTCCGGATGTCCGGTTACGAAAGCAATCCGCTTGTCTTTGCTGGCAAACAGATAAGCGTCTCCATCTTCCGTTTCAGCCAGTATTTCGAGGTCTGTGTAATCACGGATCAGCGCCGCTGGGAAATCAGCGTAGCGGGAATGCGGGGCCAGGAACGAATCATCAAAGCCGCGGGTCAGCAAGGCATGAGGTTGCAGGATGTGGTGTTCATATACGCCAGAGAGCTTGTCAGAGCGGGTTTGTTTCGGGATACCATACAAAATATTCAGGGCGGCCTGAACGGCCCAACAGACGAACAGCGTTGAGGTAACGTGATCTTTTGCCCACTCGAGCACTTGTTGGATCTGCGGCCAGTAGGCGACATCGTTGAATTCAACCAGGCCTAGTGGAGCGCCGGTGACAATCAGACCATCGTAATTGTCGTCACAGATGTCTTCGAAATTGCAGTAGAAATTATTGAGGTGCTCGACCGGTGTATTACGGGATTCACGTGCATCTATGCGCAGCAGCTGAACATCAACCTGTAACGGTGAATTCGACAGCAGACGAAGGAACTGGTTTTCCGTCTCGATCTTTTTCGGCATCAGATTAAGGATCAGCACCTTTAGCGGGCGAATTTCCTGGTTGGTGGCACGCGATGCCGTCATCACAAAGACGTTCTCATCACGCAAGAAATTGACGGCCGGTAGCTCGTCCAGCACCCGAATCGGCATAACCTAATTACCTCACAGCATACGTTTACACGTTTAGACATCCAGATAGCTGAAGATAACCAGGAATAAGTAAAATGTCGAGTCCGCATGTGAAAGGTGAGAAAGTTTCATGGCCGCTATTGCCCGTGGATCGGCTTTTGAGGGAAGTATAGTCTTAAAAATGATTGGTTTGATATAAGGAAGGCTTGTGGATAACGCTGTGGACAGGCTGCGCATAAACGCAAAAAAACCCGGCCTTTCGGTCGGGGTTTCTGACTTGTTTGATGCCTGGCTGTTGTATGCCGGGCTTCCTGCCCGGCCCCTTCGGGCTGCACTGCGTGCAGTGCAAATCCGTTCCCGACGGATTTGTCCTACTCATAGCGTCGCTCACCGACAAACAACAGGAAAAACAAAAGGCCCAGTCTTTCGACTGAGCCTTCCGTTCTGTTTGATGCCTGGCAGTTCCCTACTCTCGCATGGGGAGACCCCACACTACCATCGGCGCTACGGCGTTTCACTTCTGAGTTCGGCATGGGGTCAGGTGGGACCACCGCGCTGTTGCCGCCAGGCAA